>NZ_JAWJTF010000199.1:0-4924 GCF_048836525.1 Nostoc sp. CALU 546 | reverse complement strand
TTTTGACCTAAACTGCCTGAAACAGGCAGTTTAGGTCAAAAACAGGCGACACATTTTTTGCATGAAGTCTTACGGGCTAAAGGGTACAGAGTCAACACCCTAGGCTCTGCCTCTAGTCAGATATTGAGTCAGAGACTCAATGAATGCATTCCCAGTCGGAGACTGGGAACGAGGAAATGCTTATCAAGCTAGGTTTTTAGGACTTGTGTGTACACCGTAGGCTTGCGGGGAGGGGAGACAAAGCATAGCTTGGGCGGGGTGGGGTTCTTTCTTATTTTTGATTTATGCAAGAGGCCTCATCATTGCCTGAGAAATTGCTGAGAATTAACTAAATTTTCTCAAGGGATAAATTCATGAAAATAGTGGTCAAGTTTCAATAAGCTCTCACTCCTTCCTGAGATGCTTTGGATGTTCAGGATAAAACAAAAAAGAGAAGTAGCAAATGAAACTCGCATCCCTACTTACAAGTGTTGCTTTGGTTGGTTTTTTCACAGTTTGGGACGCACCATTAAAAGCGATCAATCCGTTATTAGTGCAGGCCTCAGCAGCCGAAGAATTGTCTGTAGCACAGAAAATAGACTTGCTCACTAAGAATAAAGGTCAGATTGGTAGTGGCGATCAACTGCGTCGTTTCTTTTTTACTGACTTGGAGCCAATCGGTATCCAGCCAGGTGGTGCAGGTCACGTAGTTAACCTTTATAACAAAGCCAATAATGTCACATTTGCTTACTGTTCACACTATGATGTGATTGTTGCCGTGAAAAAAGGTAAGGTGACTAAGTTTGAACCCAGTGAAGTGAAGTAATAGTAAATTTACTTTCTAATTAATATTTTGCTAAAACCAGAGGAGCAATTTGATTACATCTAGGTTGCGATGTTTAACAACAAGCTGGGAACAGCATAAACGTCTGTGGCTGTGCGTTGCGACCTAGCATAAATCTGATTGAATCCTTAACAAATAAAGCATTAAAGTTTTTGCAGAATCAGGTTAAACGGCAAAGGAAAAGAGATGAAATTTTCTTTTTACTTTTGTCTTTTAACCTTTTTTTATTTTTGTTCCTAAAAGTGCTGTATAAGGGACTGGGGATTAGGGATTGGGGACTGGGTGGAAAATTAAACCAATTCGCAATGACGTTTTGTGTTAGGAGTCTGCGTTCGCTTTTAGCGTCTCGTAGAGAGCGTCCGGGGATTTAGCTTAGGTATCAAAACGTGATGCCCTTCAAAAGCTAGGACTTAAACCCCTAAAGTTCGTTAATGACATTGAGATCACAACGGAATGGCACTAAGAAAAGATACAGCCCTTGTTCTGACTGGAACAAGCCTGGAGGCTGGGAATCCATTCTGGGAGGCTCCGCCTCCAGTAGCTTGAATTGAGGCAGAGCCTCTTTTAAATACATTCCCAGCCTCCAGGCTGGGAACGAGACGACACAAGCTTTTGGGTTTTTCTTAGTGCCATTCAGATCACAACGTCTGTCTAGGAATTTTGCTATTATTTGCTACTTTAAAATATATGCAAATAATTGAAATTTCTCCATTCCAAGCATTTCGCCGGAGTGTGGCAACGGTGATGCAGGTAGTTCCAAAGGAGCTACGCTATGTCGCAATATTGACTTTAGTGGCTGGTGCAGGCCCAGCGATCGCCATTTGGCTCAACAAGGTAATCATCGATGAAATAACCCGCTTATTGAGCGCCGGGACAACGCAGAATGCGATCGCCTTGATACTTTCTCAACCGCTGCTACTCTCCAGTATTGCAGGTTCACTGCTGGTAAATTTGGTGAGTGATGCGATCGCTAACATCAATGCTTTTGTATATACTTCCCTACGCGATCGCATTCTCGGCTTCGCCCAAGGACAAGTGATTGAGAAGGTTGCCACTTTTGAAGATATTGCCCTGTTTGAAACACCCGATTTGCTCAATTTGGTGCAGTTGTCCGAAAAGGGAGTGCAAAGACTTCCAGAGCTTTGTCTCAGGCTCGTGACGCTATTAGAGGGAATTTTCATCTTCATTCCAGCCATACTGCTTTCGATGTCCCTTGCTTGGTGGGTACCAATAATTTTATTTAGCTGCGTTACCCCTGTGATGTATGTGCAGATGAAATACCGTAAGCAAGCTTGGAGGATAGAAAAAACCCAAGCAAGTGTTCTTCGGGAAATGAACTTGTATAAAACGGTTTTAACTGGGGAGACATACGCCAAAGAAATACGTTTGTTTAGCTTGCAACCCTTACTGCTAGAACGCTGGCACGGACTTTACCGTACCATTTTTAGAGCAATGGAACAGATCCGCCGTCGGGGGACAACAGCGGTTATTGGCTGGTCTTTATTAAGTGGTTTCGGTTTGGCGTTGCCATATATATACGTAGTCCAGGGAGTGCTAGGTGGAACCCATACATTAGGGGATTTAGCACTTTACACTGGGGTAATTTTGGAAGTGCGTCGGAGTTTGGAGAATCTGATGTCTGGGGGATCAGAGTTATATAATATTGCACTGGCAACAACCCCCATTTTCCAGCTTTTGGAGTTAGAGCCGCAGTTGTCTTGTTCTAATCCAGAGTTGCAATCAAAGTCAGTCACAAAGGCATGGGGAGAAGTCGGGGAATTAGCTGCTAATAATAAGAACTTTGAAAGAAATGGGAATCATCATAAGCAAGCTTTATCGCGTCTGAATACAACTGATTATGAACCATCGCAGACAGGCATTTCTCTCAAAAATCTTTCCTTTACCTATCCCAACAGCGATCGCTCAATCCTGAAAAACATCAATCTGACGATTCACCCCAACGAGATGATTGTATTAGTGGGTGAGAATGGTGCTGGCAAGACGACATTAGCAAAGCTATTATGTCGCCTTTATGATCCTAGCCAAGGTGCGATTATTTGGAATGGGCAGGATTTACGATCGCTCCCCTTAGAAGATTTGCGATCGCGGATTGACGTAGTTATGCAAGATTACGCTCGGTTTCCGACTACTGTGCGGGAAAATGTTGCCTTTGGGAATTTACCTAAAATGCAGGATGATGAGGCAATTAGGGAAGCGATCGCTGAGGCTGGTTTGGCGAGAGTAATTGAGAAGCTAGATCAAGGTTTGGAAACTCTTTTAGGCAAACAGCTAGAAGGCGGTATTGATCTATCAGGAGGACAATGGCAGAGATTAGCGATCGCTCGTGCTTTGTTGCGACTCTCTCCAGCCGAACTCCTCATACTTGATGAGCCAACAGCGAACCTTGATCCGAAAACAGAACATGAGATTTACAATCTTTTGCGTACCCTAGCGAAGGGAAGAATAGCTGTTGTAGTCAGCCATCGCCTCGCCTTAGCAAAATTAGCAGACCGAGTAGTAGTACTAGAACACGGTCAAATTATCGAGGTAGGTACTCATGACGAACTCATGGAACTAGGCGGACAGTATCACTTGATGTTTACTCGTCAAGCTAGTAGTTACAACTAAGTGGGGAGTAAAGAAGGGAATAGGGTACAGGTTACAGGGTACAGATTATTCCCTATTACCTATCACCTGTCACCTCTCCCCTAATCCCAATGCCCCAATTTATTCTGGTAACTTATATTGCTCCACAATACGCTTGGCAAAATCTGGAACGTGCGCCTCTAATTTTTCTGGATGATTTCGCTTCACATACAAATAATTCCGAGTGAAGTGAGAATCAATGGAAAACCGCGCATATTCTAAACCCTTGGGGCCAATCTTTTCGATCACCACACCCATCAGTTTTGCTGCCCACATGGGGAGGGTAACGCCTTTATCGTAAGCAGGAATACTTTGCTGTACAGCTTCTTTCCGGTTGCCTTTAGATGTCACTGGTTGAGTGTCTAACTGGTCTTTCACCAAATCCAGCATTTCCTTGCCAGTGTCATTTCTGACTACAATCCATTGCCAGCCGAAGGGTGCGCCCATATAGCCAACGACTAAATCGGCTAGGGAGTTGACATAATCAAAACAACTCATACAAGATGGGGCAAAAACATCTTTGAGTTTGTTGGTCTTCAAGCCAAAGAAAGGCACTGTTTCAGATGAGCCATCCTCATGTTTGAAGTGAACCCGGAAGTCTTGCATGAATTCATAATGCACGACTGTATCTGGCGATCGGCTGGTGGTTTCTAAGAATTTTTGCAGTCCAGCGCGGTTAACATTGTCTACGCAGGGCGTACCCAAAACATATAGCTTTTCTAAACCAAGTTGTTTTTCTACGGCTCGTAATGCCTGGATTTGGCAACCAACACCAATTACCAACAGTCGCTTCATCCCTGATTTTTCTATCTGTTCCAACACAGAAAGGTTTGGGGAAAGTGTTGGTTTATTTACCCGCGCTGCTAGTATTTCTTCTGGAGTACGAGCGATGACGGGCATGGGTTGAAAACGGTCTTCTTTAGTGTTTTGCACACACACCACACCTTCAACTAAGCCGCGATTCAGCATTTCAATGGCGATGCTGCTAACAATACCCGTCCATTGTGCGCCTTCAATGGGCTGTTGTTTCCGCGCTGCCATCATGTCTTGATGAACACCAAAGTAGAGTTCATCGGGGTTATCGAGATGACGCGATCGCGTGTGTGTTTCTGCTTCAAGTTCGCCTATCTGCTGATTAATAAAAGCACAGGCTTCCTTGACATAATGAATATAGTATGTATCACATAGTCCGCACTCGCTACAGAGTTCTTTTGCAGGGCGGCGGCTGGTAGGTTTTAAGGCTCTGGCTTTTTTGTGAGGAGAAACTGAGGTCATATAAACTTTTTGTTTTATCCAGGAATCGCTTTTATTACAATACCTTCACTAGCTATGAACTTGACGATAGAGATTGAACTGGGGATTGGGGGTTGGGGATTGGGGACTGGGGACTGGGGATTGGGGATTGGGGGACGGGGGTTTGGGTCCTGGGGACTGTGGCGGACTGGTACCGGACGG
>NZ_JAWJTF010000029.1:81142-86760 GCF_048836525.1 Nostoc sp. CALU 546 | reverse complement strand
AAATCGCTTCATGCCGTAACATTTGAGGGGTTTTTACTGAAGTTACAAGCTTTTATTTTTGCTTACACTCTGCAACAAGCTTTTATTGACTAAGTTGCAAATGTTACTCTCTATTAAACTACACTGAACATTCCTAATGGCATTTTTATAGTGGTTGGAGTTCGTACAACCCTTATTTACTGTGCCTACACTTTCCATCTCCTCTTTTGTATTCTATTACCCGCAACTTGGGTTAATAGGGATTTTAAGTAATTGCAATGGCTGGCATCTGAAAGCCTTGTGTTATTTGGTTTTCAAGGTTCGGTTGCGCGAATGCAAAAATCATAACACGAGGAATTGTGATTTGGCTAGAGGCAAATGGCTGAAAACTAGTCCCCATAAGGTGCGCGGATAGTTTAGAAATGCGATCGCTCTCAAGTTGTTGCAGATAAGCCAATTCAGCCATTTTTGTAGTTACCTCTTCCCCAACACCTACCCATCCGCGCATTTGGCGAAAAAAACTAATCCGATTGGAAAGCTACTTACTAGATATCCTACTCGATTAGGTTAGCTGAGTTCAGGGCTATAACTGATTTGGGCTACGCCTACGCAATACCAGCACCCCCATAACCAACTTTATTTGGCAACGTCTTCAAAGTCTGTTATCGCACAAGCAAATTCTCTAAAGGCTGTTTTAATCAGAACCTCTTTCGTTCCCCTTTCCAGCGAAGAATTGCGTATGAGGTCTGTTAATTCTATGAACAACAGAGAAAACATAAAACGATCTTGGCGGTCAACTTGTTTCAAACAAGACGATATAAACTGATAAAGCTCTGTTTTTCGAGGTTTGGTTTGTTCTTCCCATATTTGTAACCCAAGCCGAAAAGTTCTCAAGCGGATTTCATTGGTGTTGAAGGACGCGTCTTTGTAGCGGACTGATACGCGTTGGGGTATTTCCATGAGTTTTAGCTATACATATTCAATGTAAAGTAATTATTCACTTATATTTTGGCTCAACCGGAAAGATCTGATATTTTGCACCAATCCCAACAACCGCCATAGGTTAGAAACGAATTACTTGGCGGACTTACAGGGAGGTACACAATACTTTTCGGTTAAAGGGGAAAGGTTAAAGGGAAAGGGTTTAAATTTACCTTAACCCGTAATACCAATTTAATGTGAAGTTGCACATATCTTGATCCCCCTAGCCCCCCTTAAAAAGGGGGGAATTCAAAGTCCCCCTTTTTAAGGGGGGCTAGGGGGGATCGAATTCTATGCAGCTTCATAAAGAATTGGTATAAGCCCATTAACCTTTCCCCAGCCCAAAAGAGAGATTGTTGGGTTTATCTAAAAAGTATTGGGGAGGCACAGACCATTGGTGTCAACTTAACGCAAAAACTATGTCCTGCAAGGAACTGAAGTTCTAAGAATCATAGCGAAAGTCATTCATTCTCTGGCGGGTTATGAAGCCCGCAGCAAAGCTATTTCTAGCTTAATACCGTTTCTTTGTGAAGCTGCATATAATTCACCCCCTCTAACTCCCCCTTGCAAAGGGGGAGAACCGGATATTTCCCCCCTTTGCAAGGGGGGATTAAGGGGGGTAATTCGACTTGTGTGTACACCGTAGCCCAATGCATCGGGGAGACTACAGGGGGATATTATGATGTGCATCTTCATACAGAATTGGTATAAGTTGATACTAATTGGCACAGACGTGTGCTTCTACCATCATCAATTTAGAGGATGCCCCAGAAATGGAGTAAACCTTGACCAGAAAAAGCTTCAATCAAAATCGCAGATAGAAAACCAATCATCGCAAGACGACCATTCCAATTTTCACTCTGAGGGGTGAAACCAAAACGCACAGCATTAGGATCTTCTGAAACAATAGGCGCAGGATTCTTAAAACCTGTCATCAGTAAAACTCCAAATTTCAAGTGTTGTAGCAGTTGTAACCGTCTGTAAAGTAATGTAACAGATGTTTGCAAAAATGCAATATTGAGTGGATGAAGAAAAGCTGAAGAAAAATCTGCTCAACGAAGAGGAATTGAGGCAAGGGGGATTTTCCCTATCCAGGTTTAGAGATGGCTGTCTCGGAAGCAGATCACATGACTCAGATTTTGCAAAACTTATTGGATCTAGCACGAGCAAGTCACAGTATGATGCCTTTACAACCTGAATTATAGCGATTCTCAATTTCGTGAAATACAGACCTAATCCCCAGCCCCTTCCCTGTGATCGCGTAGCGTCTCGTTGGCGCAGCCTCTCGTAGAGAAGAGAGGGAATGGGAGTAAGTATCAAAGCCTCTCTCCTTTTAGAAGCTACGGTGTACACACAAGTCTGAAACAGTTCACTCATCTGAGTTTAAGCGTAAGTTTTACCCCTCCCTAACCCTCCCCTTGGAAAGGGGAGGGAACTGTATTTCTAGTTTCCCCCCAATGCATCGGGGGGATTAAGGGGGGTAATTCGACTTGTGTGTACATGTAGCCTTTTAGAAGAGAGGTCAAAATGTATTGCATCCAAACCAGAAGCGCTATATTGCTACTCAATTAACTATTTTGTTTGCAGACATAGAATAGATGACAGATAAATTTGAGCATCAGGTATGCAACGCTAAGTTGCCGTACTTTCACAGCCAGGTTATGGTAGCACTTTTATCTCACATTACCTGCTTTAGGAGCAAAATATGACAGCACATATCCTTTTGGTGGAAGATGAAGTCAAACTGGCGCGATTTGTCGAATTAGAGCTTAGTAGCGAAGGATACAAAGTAAGTGTAGCCCATGATGGCATTGCTGGTCTAACCCTGGCGCGAGATTCATCACCAGATTTAGCGATTCTGGATTGGATGCTACCAGGTTTGACGGGTTTGGAAATTTGTCGGCGTTTGCGAGCAACAGGCACTACAGTACCAGTAATTTTGTTGACAGCAAAAGATGAAGTGAGCGATCGCGTGGCAGGATTAGATGCAGGAGCCGATGATTATGTAGTTAAGCCCTTCAGCATTGAGGAACTACTAGCTAGAATTCGCGCTCATCTCCGCCGCACGCAAGAAACAGACGAAGATGTGCTGCAATTTGAAGACTTAAGTTTAAATCGCCGCACCCGTGAAGTTTTTCGGACAAAACGAAGCATTGAGTTAACAGCAAAAGAGTTTGACTTATTAGAATATCTCCTTTCACATCCTCGTCAAGTGTTTACTAGAGACCAAATTTTAGAGAAAGTTTGGGGTTACGACTTTATGGGCGATTCTAATATTATTGAAGTCTATATTCGTTATTTGCGACTCAAGTTAGAAGAAAATAATGAAAAGCGTTTGATTCATACAGTCCGTGGTGTAGGCTATGCACTACGGGAGTAATCGTAATGACTTAGTGATTTCAATAAAAAGCAACATATTCAGGAGAAAACTCTGAGATGAGAGCAGTCGATTTAACAAGAACTGTTGGTAGTTAGTCAAAATCACAGTAACTATCCACTCGAATATCCCGCCAAATCTCAGAAATCTGCTACTCTGATTTGCCACAAGCTCGAAGTCACAGCGAAACACTTGTTCATTCAACCTCTTAGCTGAAGATAATTATGCTATCTAGTACCCAATCCCTGAACAGTGTCCTTGCGCCAGGAAATCTGCGTAAGATACATCACATTGCCCTCAACGTCAAGGATATGCAAGCTTCTCGCTACTTTTATGGCACAATTCTGGGTTTGCACGAACTCACAGGCGACGAAGTACCCGCAACCCTGGTGGAACTTGTCGCATCGGGAAAAGTAGCCAACTTCATCACCCCCGATGGTACAATTCTGGATTTATTTGGGGAACCAGAATTATCACCACCAAATCCAGATCCAGAAAAGACCTTCACCAGAGCGTATCATCTAGCCTTTGACATCGATCCGCAGTTATTTGAGCAAGCGGTGACAGTGATCAGAGAAAATAAAATAGCGATCGCACACGGCCCAGTCACTCGTCCGACTGGTAGAGGAGTGTATTTTTACGATCCAGATGGCTTTATGATTGAAATTCGTTGCGATCCAGAAGCTAGTTAACTTAAGGGTAATAACAAAAGTATCTACTATGACCGCGAAACTCACGCAAATATTTAAAGTAATTGAAGACACAATTACAAAACCGCCAATCCCACACGAACCATACAAGCAATCATTGAAAGCTTGGGCGATGTATTGTTTGCGAGACAAAGGTTTTATAGTCGCTTATGCTCAAAATGCCGACTTTGCCATTGAAAGAAAACGTGAAGAAAAGCTATATTTTAAAGTTTCAAATAGCCCTGATGATTTAGATGATTCTTTTAGCTGGATTGTTTGGGATAGTGCAACCAAAAGCGCCAGTCTCATTCCCCAAAAAATAGACTGATGCCAAAATAGTCATCAAATATTTCCCTGACTCCTGAATTCTGACTAACTATCTTTCTTCCCCAGACAATTGCTGCACAAATCTTTGATGTTCTGGCGAATTTAATCCCAACTGACACCTTAATTACGAATTACGAATTACGAATTACGAATTACGAATTAGTATTGGGTTTCTCAAACACCATTAAATGCTGTTGAGGTAACAAGTTTTTGGTTTCTCGCCAAACCAAACTAACTGCTTGCATTTCTTTGCGGACTTGCTTTTGAGTCATTTTGTGCAGACCTTTAATCATAATAAAAGGATTTTCGCCCCGATACTCAATCAACACTACCCGACCACCTGGTTTAAGTGCTTTCACAATTCCTTGCATCACTTCTTGGGGATACTCAAGTTCATGGTAAGCATCTACCATCAAGGCTAAATCGATACTTTCAGATGGTAAGTTAGGGTTACTAAGAGTTGCCAAAACAGGCTCAACATTGGTGATGTTTTTCTCTTTTTTGAACAACTCAATGATTTCTAACATTTCTGGCTGAACATCTACAGCCAATACTTTCCCATCTGTTAAAAATGGTGCGATGCGAAAGCTTAAGTAACCTGTACCAGCACCAATATCTGCTACTACATCGTTAGGTTTAAGGTTAAGGAGGCTAACTATCTTACTTGGCTGTTCCTCTCCCTCTCGGCTGGGACGTTCTAGCCAACCTGCGCCCGTGTATCCCATAACTTTGGCGATTTCGCGCCCCATGTAATATTTACCGATACCATCTGGACTATGGATTATCCGTTGTTCGTAAACTGCGGTTGATGGAGAATCTGCTCTTGCTATGGCAGTTGGGTTAACCAGCAAGCATTCAACTATTAACAGGAAAATTACTATAAAAGGTAAGATTTTAAGCTTGTGGTTATAATTCATCCTTTTTTGGAGATTAACAAAATCTAAGTTTTACCCATTCATCTTAATTCTTGATGTGGATAAAATTACGGCGAATGCCAACTTGCTTCTTCCTAAAAACCACAAGCAAATTTAATTTATTAGTGATTTAACCTTAGAGGTTGTTTGAAAAGTAGTATGTTGTGATTTTAATCGAATTATTACCCCCCTTAGTCCCCCCTTATAAAGGGGGGAAACAATAAAATCCAGTTCCCTCACGCCACATGCTTCAAGTCGGCGAAGCCGCCCAACGCAGTGGCTCCCCTTTATAAGGGCTACGGTGTATACACAAGTCAAATTACCCCCCTTAATCCCCCCTTGGAAAGCTAC
>NZ_JAWJTF010000029.1:62105-81050 GCF_048836525.1 Nostoc sp. CALU 546 | reverse complement strand
GAACTATAAAAGTCTTATCAAGCTAGGTTTTTAGGACTTGTGTGTACACCGTAGCTTTATAAGGGGAGGGCTAGGGTGGGGTAAAAAAATTTTATACATCAATCATGACTTTTCAAACATCCTCTTAGCGCGAAGCCCTGGAAGTGACTGATCTTTGCAAATTAGCTAGAGCGCGATTGTAATCCAAAATAGCTGTGATTCGATTACCTTCTGCTCTTGTCAGGTCATTTTCAGCTGCAATTACCTCAGTTTGAGTACCCACCCCGGCTTGGAACCTGAGTCTTGCTAAATTCAAAGCTTCCTTGGCTTGATTTAAAGCCACACTAGAAGTTTGCACATTCTCTAAATTGGCTTGCAATTGAGAGTAAAACTGTTCGACATCAAAGCGGATTATATCGCGCTGGCTACCAAATTGACTCTCTGCGATCGCAATATTAGCTTTCGACTGAGCCGCCCTTGCTCTTGCTGCTCCCCCATCATACAAATTTAAATTTCCTTGAATTCCCACTGAATAGCCATCAGTAACGCTGACGCCATCATCAAACCGATCTGTCAAGTTGTAGTTACCTGTCAAACTAAGTTGCGGCCCCAACTGTGAAAGTGCTTGTCGTCGCTGTTGCTCACCAATGTTACGTTGTGCTAATTGCTGTTGCAGTTCTGGACGATTTTGAAAGGCTCTGACAATAGTTTCTTCAAGTGTTGGCTGCCAAAGACCCGCTAATTGTACTGGATCTGCCGCCGCGATATTAACTGATTGTGCCAAACTTAACCGAGTTGCTAACTGACGACGAGCAACTTGCTGGTCTGAGATAGCATTAGTCAGTAGTTGTTGGGCGTTTGCTAAATTCACCTGAGCTTGCAGCACATCGAACCGCGTACCTACTCCAGCCTGTTCTCTCGCTTGGGTATCGCGCAAACTAGCCTGGGCATTTTCCACAGCAGACCGATTAATTCGTACTTGTTCATCTGCTTCTTGCAAATCATAATATTCAGTTGTGACATTCAACTCGATTTCCAGAGATGTACTCTCAACATCTAACTCATCTACCCGTAGCTGTTCCTCTGCGGCTCGGATAGCACCTTGTCGGTTCCCAGAAGTATAGAGGTCATAATTCAGTTGTGCTGAACCATTGAAAGAGGTACTGGCTTGAGATGAATTGCTAGTAAAACCATTACCACTGTTAGTTAAACTACTATTGAGTCCAACAGTAGGAAGCAAGGCAGCTTGAGACTCGCGTAGGGATGAGCGACTGCGTTCTAGCTCTAATATGGCTACTTGTAAATCTCGATTGTTGCGTTTTGCTAGTTCTAAAGCTTGTGCCAAACTGATTGGCACAGTTCCCTGAATTTGTACTTCCTCCGGTTTGGTAGGAAATTGGAGAGGATTAGGATTAGGGTTGAGGTTATCGGGAACCTGTACAGGTCTTGAGGAATTTTGCGGTTTTGGGGGAGTTGCTGCACTTGCTAAAGTTGAAAAAAGAATAGCAATCGCTACGGGAATCCAGGTAGAATGCGCGAAGAATAAGCTGAAATTCATAATCTAGATGTAGTCATTAATTAGGCTTTTTTGAGGATAAATCAAAAGTTTTGATCCTGATTGACCTACAGAGATTTAAATCTTAAATTCCCCCTCCAAGGTGTAATCTTAACAAATTAGCCTACAATCAAGCCATCCTGAACTCGAATAATTCTTTTGGTTTGAGCCGCGATATCTGGCTCATGAGTGACGATAACAATTGTGATTCCTTGGTTATTAAGCTCTGTTAGCAAACTCATCACCTCATGGGAAGTTTCAGTATCTAAAGCCCCCGTTGGCTCGTCTGCCAAAACTAATGCAGGTCGGTTAACTAAAGCACGAGCGATCGCTACTCGTTGTTGTTGTCCCCCAGATAGTTGACTAGGACGGTTAGATGTGCGTCCCTCTAGTCCTACTTTTTCCAGGGCTTCTAATGCCCTTTCACGGCGTTTTGGTTTGGGTAGATTAGCATAAACCATTGGCAACATAACATTTTCCAGCGCTGTCGCCCGCGCCAATAGATTAAATTGTTGGAAAACAAAACCTATTCTTTGATTACGAATATAAGCTAATTCATCATCATCAAAAGTCGTCAGGTTTCTCCCTTCAAAAATATAGTCACCAGTAGTGGGACGATCCAAACATCCCAAAATATTCATCAACGTAGATTTTCCCGAACCTGACGCACCCATAATCGAGACATATTCTCCCTCCTCAATAGAGAGTTCAATTCCCTTAAGTATAGGAACACTAACTTCTCCCAAGTAGTAAGTTTTAGTAATAGATTCCATCCAGATCATTGTTGGCATAAATTGAGTAATGAGTAGTGAGTAATGAGTAGTGAGTAATGAGTAATGAGTAATGAGTAATGAGTAATGAGTAATGAGTAATGAGTAATGAAATGAATGGTAAAGTGAGTAGTGAGAGTTCATTTATCCCTCTTCTGTCACTCTCCACGAGGGCATTGCTAGAAGCCTCATGAGGCAAGCAATACAAGCTATACTATTAGAAAAAATTGGTCTTGTATTTGTTATTAGAAAAGAATCGCGCGTAGGCGTAGCCCGTCGTAGACATCGCTTGCTATACAAAAGCTCTAGATTTCAGAAATATTACTCATTACTCATTACTCATTACTCTTAGGCTTAGTCGCTTCTTAAAGCAGTAATTGGATCTAATTTAGATGCGTTCCGTGCTGGAATCACCCCAGCAACTAAGCCAACGCTCAATGAGAGTCCAAACCCAGCAATGATGGACAAGAAAGAAATGACAAAGGGAAATTTGAAAATATTTGCAGCAGTAAAGGCTAATATAATCCCAGTGGCCATACCAATAGTTCCACCAGCAATGGAAATCACGATCGCTTCGGCTAAAAATTGATTCAGGATTGCAGAATTAGTTGCCCCTACGGCTTTGCGAATCCCAATTTCTCGCGTCCGCTCAACTACGGAAACCAGCATAATGTTGGCAATACCGATTCCACCAACCACTAACGAAATTCCTGCGATCGCAACTACCATGACTGTAAATAAACCCACCACATTCGTGAAGGTACTAACAATATCAGCTTGATTGGTCAGCCGAAAATCATCAGCTTGCGGCGGATAAATGTTGTGACGCAACCGTAAGAGATTGGTGACTTGAAATTGAGCGGCTTCTAATTCTTCTTGATTCGCACCTTTGACTAAAATTCCATTTACAGAAACGCCTACCAAGGCATTATTCCCAACTAGTCTCTTCGACATACTAGTTAGAGGAATGAAAATCTGGTCATCTCGATCCATCGGCCCTTGAGAACCTTTAGGTTCCATCACCCCAATCACTTCGTAAGCCTCTCCCTGAATCCGAATTCTCTCGCCGATGACATTGGCATTCTGTCCGAAGAGTGTGTTTTGGACTGTGGGGCCAAGAATAGCTACCTGTGCGGCAGTATCTAATTCTTCCTGAGTGAAATATCTCCCTTGCTGGGGGTTGGTATTTCTGACTTCTGGGTAGTTCAAATCCGTGCCATAAATGGTTGTTGAAGTATTCTGTCCTGCATATACAACTTGGGCAGTCCGTTGGAGATAAGCAGAAACCATCTGTGCTGATGGCGCTTGTGTAGCGATCGCCTGTGCATCTTCCCAAGTCAAGGTGCTGCTAGAACCGACTCCTTGACGGACATTCCCGCTTCTTGCAGCACCCGCTAAGATTTGGATCACATCTGTACCCAATGCTTGTATCTGTTGTTCAACCCCTTTTTGCACTCCCTGACCAACAGAAGTAATCGCAATGACTGATGAAATTCCAATAATCACGCCCAACATCGTTAAACCTGTGCGTAATTTGTTACTCCACAAAGTCTCTGCCGCCATTGTTAAAATTTCTAACAATGGTACTGTGCGAGTATTCTTAGCTTTCTTAAAGCCCTTAAATATTTTAAACATAAGCTTTTATTTACAACTAACTTTAAGGTGAACCACCGCCACCACCTCCTCTTCCGCCGCCACCGCCTCCTCTTCCACCACCACCGCCACCACCGCCTCCGCCTAGGCCAGGAAAAACTCCTCCTCGTGGTGTTGATTGTGGACGTGATCCTGGTGGGAAACTGAGTAATACTCTTTCGTTTCCTGTCAATCCAGACTTAACTTCGGTAAAGTTATTGGCAGTAACCCCAGTCTCGATGCGAGTGAATACAGGTTTGTTATCGGCTCCCGCCACAAACACACCTGTGGCATTTTGTTGGCGCACCACTGAGGCTGTTGGCACTACTAAAGCATTTTCAACTTGACCGACTTGAAAATCTACTTCCACATTCATCCCAGACCGGAGTAGCCTTTCCGGGTCTGAAAGTGATACTCTCACTTCAAAACTGGTGACGTTTTGCGCGACTATCGCTTGGGCGGCAATTTGGCTGACTTTACCTTCAAAGGTTTTTCCTGGGTAGGCATCTGCTTGAATCGAGACTTTTTGACCAAGGCTGATTTTAGAAATATTTGTTTCCGCTAAACTGGCGACAATCTCATTTGTTGAAGCGAGAGACAAGATTGAAGAAGAAGAAGAAGAAGCTACTTCACTACTAGCAGTTGTGGGTGTCACGAAGGCGCCAGGATCAGCAAACTTCTTTGTCACCACACCATCAAAAGGGGCGCGAATAATCGTGTCATTAATTTGAGCTTGGATGTTTTGCAGCGAACCACGAGCTGATGTTACCTGAGCGCGGGCTGCGTCAATATCTTCTTGGCGCGTTCCGGCTTTCACAAGTGCCAAAGCTTGCTGTCTCTGCTTCACCACAGCTCGGGCTTGCTCGATGTCTTCTGGACGTGACCCGGCTTTTTGCAACCCCAGTGCTTGCTGTGCTTCATTAACTTGAGCTTGGGCGCTGTCACGAGTGGCACGGATTTGGTTAAGAGCCTGAAGGGAAATACCGCCTGCATTGTAAAGTTGCTGATTACGAACCAAATCATCTTCTGCTTGGCGAAGGGCGGCTTGAGCGCTTTGCAAACGTGCCTGTGCTTGGGCAATATCTTGAGAGCGATTACCAGCTTGTACCTTTTGAAGATTTGCCTGGGCTTCGTCTAATACTCCTTGGGCTTGAGCAATATCTTGAGGGCGATTACCTGCGATCGCTTTTTGCAAATTAGCCTCGGCTTGTGCCAACTGTCCTTGAGCAGAGGTGAGTTGTCCCCGGAGGTTGGAATCATCCATGTAAGCGACAATCTGTCCTTGTTTGACGAGATCCCCTTCTTTCGCCAGCAGTGTTTTCAAGATACCAGAATTTTTCGGGCTGAGGTTAATTGACCGCTCAGGCTTCACCGTTCCGTTCGCTGAAACTGTCATTGTTAAATTTTGCCTTTGTACAGGTCTTGTCAGCACCCGACGGCTGGCTTCTTGGCGGGAAACAACGGCTACTTGGTAATAAATTGCATAGCCAATTCCCCCCAAAAGGCAAAGAGCAATTAGCCAAGAGAGCCAATTACGTCTGCCCTTTTTTTTCTTTACCTCTGGAACCAAAACTGGTGATGAGGAATCTACGGTGTTTGATGTATCAATTTTCATATCCACTTTTTCTATAAAGAACGGCTACCGAGCTTGTTATTCACGGCTAAAACTATAGCCTGGTAGCCCTATACTGACAATGATTTTGAGTTTTTAGTGTTTTAAAGGTTTATTTGCAGTACCAATCCACTAGGAAGTCTGAAGAAATTATCACGGACTCTCACTAATCTTCTAGATGGAACAACTTCCTGACTAGGAAGAAGAATATCTCCGTTGGGAAGTCTGTAATAACCTTGATTACGCAGTCTGACTATGGATCTAGCAGGAATAATTTGCCCATTGGGATATCTGATATCACCATTACCAAGTCTGACTACTCTGCTATAGGGTTGGTTGTTACGGTTCCAATTGTCCCTGTCTCTAGAGTTTCTGATTTCTCCAGGATAGGGTCTGCCGTTACGGTTCCAATTGTCCCTGTCTCTAGAGTTTCTGACTTCTACAGGATAAGGTCTGCCGTTACGGTTCCAATTACCCCTGTCTCTAGAGTTTCTGACTTCTCTAGAGTTTCTTCTGCCGTCGCGATCCCAATTTTGATTGCGATCGCTAACAACATAGACTTTCGTCTGGGCATTTGCAGGCGCAGTCAACAGAGTGGGAGCAATGATCAAAGCAGCAGTAGCTAAAACTATCGATACACGGTTTGGTTTCAACATGGAATTAACTCCTAATTGGCATTAAACTTCTATTCTGCTGAGGTTTGAATTCAGCAATCTTAGACAGTTGCTTTTGTTTGAACATCAAAGTGTTTAATATTTACCTCATCGTATAAATTCATACATTACAATTATCGATCAAAAAGTCCAAACCTATGTATGACGAAAGTCACTAGTAATTCCAGGCTGAGGTATGACGAAAGTCATCAGTTTTTTTAATGGGGATTGGGGATTGGGGACTGGGGATTGGGGATTGGGGATTGGGTATAAATTGTTTTTATTATGGGGATGTCAAGAACTAATAACTTCAGGAAGCAGGAGGAACCCATGCTTTTAAGCCAACTAAAGTTTGTGTTGATACTTCTGCCTCCTACATCCTGCCTTTGTTTGTAAGATTTTGCTGCCGTCAACAGCGGAGATCGTTTAAGCTAGCTGAAAGATTCTTTGATTAGTGGCTTAAAGGCGGTAATGTGCCTAAACATGTTCGTTTGATTTCTTTTCTAATGGTTTGTAGTTTGTGGAGTATGCCAAAAGCCGCTAACGCGCAGGCATTAATACCCCATACACTGCAATTAGATCCGACAAAGTTAGAGAAGCAGGGGTTGAGCTTGGCGCAAGAGGCGGCTCAACTAGCTCAGTTTCAACAGGTTGAATTAGCTTTGCCACGAGCGCGGCTGGCTAGTCAGCTGGCTCCTGGGAATGATAAAGTGTGGTTGCTTTTAGGTGGATTGCAACTGCAAACTAAAGAGTTTGACGCAGCGATCGCTAGCCTAAAAAAAGCCCAATCTATCAACCCTAAAAATGGTGATATTTTGTTTGCTTTAGGTTCAGCTAATTTTCAGCAGAAAAATTACCAAGCAGCTCTTGTCAATTACCAAGAGGGTTTGAAGTTAAAACCCAATGATCCAGAGGGGTTGTTTAATTTGGGTAATGCTTACTTTATGCTGGGTCGATTGCCTGATGCGATCGCACAGTACAATACAGCAGTCTCTAAAGATAAAAAATTCTGGCCAGCGCTTAACAATATTGGCTTAATCAACTACGAACAGGGTGATATCCCCGGAGCGATTAAGCAATGGCAATCTGCTGTCACCATTGACAAACAAGCCGCAGAACCTTTATTAGCCTTGGCAGTGGCACTCTATACTAAAGGTGATAGCCAACAAGGACTAACCTTGGGAGAAACTGCACTCCGGATCGATTCGCGCTATGCTAATTTGGATTTCCTCAAAGAAAATCTCTGGGGCGATCGCTTACTGTCTGATACGAAAAAATTCCTAGAATTACCCCGTATTCAAGCAGCCCTACAGCAACCAGCATCATCATCAACCCCTGGGCAACAGCCTACTCAATAGGAGTGGGGCGTGGGGAGTGGGGAGTGGGGAGCAGGGGAGCAGGGGAGCAGGGGGCAAAGAGGTAATTTTTTATTCTCCCCATTTCTCATTCCCCATTTCCCATTCCCCATTTGCCACTTGCCTAAAAGTATCTTTTCGTAGTACATATATACTAACTAAATACGGGAAATAGTTGCCCAAAAATATTGGCGGGCAAGTATTCCTGAAATTAAGTCGTTAATTCCCAGTGTTAGTCTGTCGGTAGAAGTGCGATGATTTGGTCAACAAACTGTTGATGGTCAACAACTGGCTTAGAAATGTAGCCGTCAGCACCGCTTTGCTTGAGAAAGTTTTCGCGATCGCCTTCCATAGCATGTGCCGTAACCAAAATTACAGGCAAGTTTGCTGTTTTCGGATCAGATTTCAACATTTGTGTAATTTTGATTCCATCAACAGACTTGCCTTGGTAAACACTTCTGGACAGAGAAACATCCATCAAAATCAGGTCGGCTTCTCCTGATTGGGCAATTTTTATAACTTCTTCGACATTTTCAGTGTGTTTTACACCCAAGCCGCCACGCTTGGACAAAATTTTGGAAAAAACACGAGCATTAATTAGATCGTCTTCGACAATTAAAACAGTTTTCATGAGAATTTTAGTTATAGAGGTGAGGAGATTCAAGAATTCCAGAATTCAAAATTAAGAAATGCAATCATTGTAAGTATCATGGCTACTAAGTTTATGTAGATTATACTCGTGTGCATCCTTTTTAACTGGTCGCGGTGATAGTAAGTATTCGAGCGTCGGAGTACCCTGCTATACCTATATGTTAGGGGCAGCAGGAACGCCGCTCCGAGACTGGGTACTGAGGACTAAGAAAACATTCCAAAATCTAGGAGAGGTCAGAGCAAATTCCATAATTTTTCTGCTGATTACCCAATCCCTAATCCCCAGTCCCCAGTCCCCAGTCCCCAATCCCTCATCGCTTTTACATCCTCGTCATCAAGGATGATACTACTGCCTTTTCTTCTGCGACTATCAAAATTTTGTTATGAATCCTATTTGATCCGTTATGCTGTGGTTGCCGCAGTGTTGAGTTCCATCGGCTTTTGTGTAATTAAATTTCAGGGAAAAAACTCATGGCAAAACAGTTAAACCTTCTCTCAACGGGACAGGTAATTCCAACAGCCCTGCACACCGAGATGCAACGGTCTTATCTAGAATATGCCATGAGCGTGATTGTCGGGCGAGCGCTACCAGACGTGCGTGATGGCTTAAAACCAGTGCATCGCCGCATTTTGTATGCAATGCATGAACTTGGTTTAGTACCAGATAGACCCTATCGAAAATGTGCCCGTGTAGTGGGTGATGTGTTGGGTAAATACCATCCCCACGGCGACCAATCAGTTTACGATGCCTTAGTAAGGCTGGTGCAGGATTTTTCTAGCCGCTATCCTTTACTGGCAGGACACGGGAACTTTGGTAGTGTCGATAATGACCCGCCAGCGGCGATGCGCTACACAGAAACGCGCCTCGCACCGATCAGTCATGAGGGAATGCTGACAGAAATTGGTGAAGAAACTGTGGAATTTGTCGGGAACTTTGATAATTCCCAGCAAGAACCAACGGTGTTACCTGCTCAGTTGCCGTTTCTGTTGCTCAATGGCTGTTCTGGTATTGCCGTAGGAATGGCAACGAATGTACCACCCCATAATTTGGGGGAAGTTGTCGATGGGTTAATTGCCTTAATCGACAATCCAGAATTGCCAGATGAAAAATTATTCGAGTTAATTCCAGGGCCAGATTTTCCCACTGGTGGAGAAATAATTGGTGAGACGGGAATTCGGGAAGCATACACCACAGGTAAAGGTGGAATTTTGCTACGGGGAGTCGCGACTCTAGAGGAAATTCCAGCCAGTCGGGGAAGCAAGCGCCGGACGGCAATTATCATTACAGAATTGCCTTATCAAGTGAATAAGGCTGCCTGGATTGAGAAGGTAGCGGACTTAGTAAATCAAGGACGTTTGCAAGGAATTTCTGATCTTCGGGATGAGAGCGATCGCGAAGGGATGCGGGTGGTAATTGAACTCAAACGCGACACCAATCCCCAAGAAGTTCTCCAGCATTTGTATCACCAAACTGCTTTACAAATGACTTTTGGGGCTATTCTCCTCGCAATAGTAGATGGACAACCCCGCCAATTAAGTTTGCGTCAACTGTTGCAGGAGTTTTTGAGTTTCCGAGAAGAGACGCTGAACCGTCGCTACAATTACGAGTTGGGTAAAGCTCAAAGTCGTGTGCATTTGGTGGAAGGTTTGCTGAAAGCGCTGTCTAATTTGGATGAGGTAATTCAAATTTTGCGCCAAGCTCCCGATGGCAGTACGGCAAAAATTAATCTTTGTAGCCAACTGGATTTGAGTGAGGTACAAGGAGATGCAATTTTAGCGATGCCGTTGCGCCGCCTCACCAGTTTAGAACAGCAAAATTTGCAGCAGGAATTTGAGCAGATCAGTGAACAAATTAGCTTGTTGGAGCAATTGCTGAACGATCGCCGCGAATTACTCAAGGCGCTGAAAAAAGATTTGCGATCGCTCAAGCGCAAATATAACGATCCCCGGCGAACGAAAATTGGAGAGGAGCAAAAGTCTAGGGCAGATGAGCAGAAGGGCAGAGGAGCAGAGGGGCAGAGGAGCAGAGGGGCAGAGGAGGAGGAATTTAAATCTTCTGAACCAGTAGAGGAAGCGATTTTAGAATTTACCCAACGGGGTTATGTCCGCCGCACTCAGCCATCTGGGAGAAAGTCAAAAGCTGAAAATGGTCTGCACGATAATGACTTCATTATCCAAACTGTGTTGACCGACACGGGGAAAGACTTGCTGATACTAACTGGTAGCGGCAAAGTCTATCCGGTAAATGTGGGAGAAATTCCCCCTACTACTGGACGTTCTCCACGGGGAAAACCTTTGATTACTATGCTCAGTAGTACTGCTCAAAGCGCTCAAGAAGATGTGGTCAGCCGCTTTTTGCTGCCGGAAAATCTTGAAACTAGGCAGATGATTCTCCTCACAAAACAGGGAAGAATTAAACGTCTGTCTCTGGGAGAATTTACTAACTTAACTCGGCGCGGAATCACGATTTTGAAGCTCAAAGACGATGATGAATTGTCATTTACCCAGTTCACCGCTCCAGGGGCGCATCTAATTTTAGCTAGTTCCGGTGGGCGAATGTTGCGCTTTGCAGCCAATGATGAACAATTACCAGTCATGGGTCGCACAGCGATGGGTTTACAAGCATTTCGGTTATTGAAAAATCAGCAAATGGTTGGCTGTGTCACTGTCGGTAAAGATGACCAACTGTTGCTAGTTACTCAAGAAGGATATGCCAAACGGATGGCTGCGAGTCAGTTGAGAGCGGCTAATCGCGGCGATTTAGGTACGCAAGCGTTGAAATTTGCTAGCAAAACTGACAACTTAGCTGGTATGGTCATAGCGATCGCATCTGGCGAGGTAGCCTTAGTGACGAATAAGGAACGGGTAGTGCGAATCCCTGTAGAAACAGTGCCGCTCTTAGGTAGAGATGTCAAAGGTGAAAGTATCCTCCAACTCAACCGTGATGAAAAAATTATCACTGTGGCTGAAGTGCGATCGTAAATTAGGCTGATCTTCAACTTGCGACAAGCCAACTTGCAGGATTTAGAGGCGCTGATCCAACTGCGTCTCGAACTCCTGCGGGAGGCTGGCGATATTAAAGGTGATGGTAAACGCGTCTACGAGAAGCTTAGTTTTGTATCGGCTTCAAAAGAAATGGAAATTCTCTAGTACTGACTTAAGCTATCAATAATTTCTTATCTTAAAATAACAAACTCTATTGAAAATCAAGCAATTTAAATAAAGTATTTGATAATAGTATCAATAAGATATACCGTTTATAACGGTAAAATTCTAGATAACACTTCTTTTACCTCAGTAAATCTTACTGAAGACAGATGCTTTTATTTGTATAAATAGCTATTCCTATTTATGTCACGGTATGGAAACAAAAGTATAAAAAATGTTGCTTTTCTCAAAATATTTGTTATATTAGTTTACATAAGGCAATAAACCTTAAAAATTAAATTTGGAGTTCAGACCATGACAAATGCAAGCACTACAAAAGTAACTACTCCTGTAATTGAAGATCGCAACGCTTGGCGTTGGGGCTTTACCCCACAAGCAGAAATTTGGAACGGTCGTTTGGCAATGATTGGTTTTTCAGCAGCTATTTTGGTTGAAGTCTTTTCTGGTCAAGGTTTCCTACACTTTTGGGGCATCCTGTAAGTTTTAATATCTAAGATGACCTATAAATAAAAAAACCTGGAGTGCCAATTCACTACCAGGTTTTTTATTTTTTTGTTATTAGTCAGTTGTCATTTGTCCTTCGTTTATTTACTAATGACCAATGACTAATGACCAATGACAATAACTACCGAATATATTCTTTGAGAACGCTGTTGCGGTTTGGATGGCGTAACTTGCGGAGTGCTTTTGCCTCGATTTGACGAATCCGTTCGCGGGTAACGTTGAAAATCTGTCCGATTTCCTCAAGGGTCTTCATCCGACCATCATCCAAGCCGTAACGCAGTCTGAGAACATCGCGTTCACGTGGGCTGAGACTGTCGAGGACTTTTTCAAGGTCTTCGCGCAGAAGATTTTTGGAAACTTGGTCTTCTGGTGTCTCACCATCGGATTCAATAAAATCGCCCAATCGAGAATCTTCTTCTTTACCAATAGGCGTTTCTAATGAAATTGGTAACTGGGCAGATTTAGCAATGAAGCGCAACTTCTCAATGGTCATTTCCATGCGAGTCGCGATTTCTTCTTCAGTAGGTTTGCGACCCATCTCTTGAGATAGTAACTTGGTAGTTTTCTTAATCCGAGAGATGGTTTCGTAAAGGTGAACTGGAAGACGAATTGTGCGAGATTGATCTGCGATCGCACGGGTAATTGCTTGACGAATCCACCATGTAGCGTATGTAGAAAATTTATAACCTTTTTCGTGGTCAAACTTTTCAGCGGCACGAATCAAACCGAGACTGCCTTCCTGAATTAAGTCCTGGAACGACAAACCACGATTCATGTACTTCTTAGCAATTGAAACTACAAGACGGAGGTTAGATTGCACCATCTTGTCTTTCGCCCGACGACCAACATGGAGGCGATAACGAAAGGCTGGTAGTGGCAGTTGTACTGCTTCTGCCCATTCACTATCTCGAGGATCGCGATCTAATTGCTCACAGAGTCTTTCGCGGACTCTCTCTAATTCCAGCAAATCGGCTATTTTCCGCGCCAATTCAATTTCTTCGTCTGCCCGCAACAGACGAATTCTACCAATTTCTTGCAAGTAAAGCCGAATTGAATCTTCGGTATAGTGCTTTTTCTTGCTTTGTGTCCGACGACGCGATTTAGCGGCTTTTCCAGACTTTGCGTCGTCCTCATCAGACTGAGGCTCTAAAAATTCCTCGTCACCTTCATCGATGATCAGCAAGTCCTCTTCATCGTCTATTAAGAGTTCTTCTAACTCGAGCTCAGGCTGATTTATTATTTCTAGGTCAGGCTGATATATGCTTTCGAGTACGTTGTTAGCCTGGTTCATGCCGCGTTCCTCATGCTCCTTGCAGAATCAATTACTCAAGATGTGTTTACTGCTCTTTATAAACGAGCTAGTTATCAATCGAAAATACGCTTTTTGGCAAATTTGCCAGAGATATTTTCGGACATTTTACACCTCCGTTAGGAGGGGTTTTTACTTTAGTTTAAGCAACTACTAAAGGTGATTTGCTCACTTTAGTAAATGTTATATGTGTTGCTATCACATACTGCTTTTAACTAACTGGTCAAAAAAAAGACTCGCCCTTATCAAAAAATTTGCCACTCTATACAAATGAGTTCAGACTGTTGGCATATTTTCCTATAAAGACTCTTCCGATTGTAGCCTGTTTCACAGAAATTGCACTCTTTTTGTGTATTAATCATGAATTCATTAAGCAACTGTTAGCCACGTTCACCAAAAAGACATTAAAAACGGGATTTATACCCTGAAATTTTTTCTCCACTTTTCGGAATTACAGTGACGTTCTTATTACATTACGAAGTAAGTACGCTTGCTTTTGCCGAATTTCATGTATTTTACACAACATTAATTACTGAGGAAGAGTGCATTTTATGTTAACTCAGACTATTCGTCTTAACCTACCCATTTTTACATTTCCTTCATAAATTACGCATTCCTTAGACTAAAGAGGGTCTTGTCGTTGGGTAAATACAACAAGTGTGGTGGTGCTTGCCTTAAACCAGTTAACCTTCTACTTACTCATTACCTTAACTGAGGAGTTGAGGTAGTGGCAAAATCGACCGATAGGAGATCAATTTAGGTTTAACTAATTCGGTCTTATTCACACGTTAGCGCACTGTGGCGATTTCAGCCCTATGAAACTTGACAAACTCTTCTTATTGTATACAAGGATATTTTAATCAATTCAAAAACAATTTGTCCTGTGAATTAGCCAATATAGTCCTAATCTTAGGCAAAAGTACATTAGATACATACGATACAATAGCGATCGCCACAGCACCACATGAAGATATTAACAAGTTTTCAGCTTTATGGTGTGTGCTTCCACTAGCCATCAACTCGAACACAGAGAACCCAGAAGATTGCCTGATAATTTAGTTACAAAGTTGTTTTGCGTAACTTAATTGTAAATTTAAATACTTTTATTTCAGTGATTTTCTGTCATCTTATGATGATAAATCCTCAAAATACTTATTAATTGCTGTTTGATAGATGATATTCAGTTATTTTCTTATGAGGATAACAAATGTGTTTCTAGCTGGTGGGCGAAATTAATCGGCGAGTCAGAGCAAAGAGTATTATCTTGGCTAAGTTTCCAATAAAATTGGTAGTTTTGCTCACACTCGAACAGTCATTGTTTATAAAGTATTGACAAGAAGCAACTTATATGTTTTTTGATTAGCTAATAAATTTAGAATTTTTGTTATTATTTAGTGCTGACTTACCACTTGTGTGACAAGTCAACCTAAATTTTTAATTGATTATTAGCGTCTAGTTGAAAATCAGGATGGCTTTCAAACCTACTCCTAACGAAAACTGGAAACTATGAGCAATGTTTGAATTACTATGGTGTAGCGGTAGTGTTTAGACTTGCAGCAAAATTAGGTGGCAGAAGTACCTGATCAACTACATGAACAATGCCGTTGCTAGCTGGGATATCTGGCTGAGTCACTTTAGCGTTATTGACTGTAATTGAGTTGCTAGCACGATCAACCGTTACTTTCACGGTATTACCCTCAACTGTTTTAACTTCTCCAGATGTCAATTGCTGAGAGGTAGTTCCCCCAGGGACGACATGGTAGGCCAGAAGCCTGACTAATTGTTGTTTGTTTGCTGGCTGCAAGAGTTGGTCTAGAGTAGCTTTCGGTAAAGCAGAGAAAGCGGCGTCAGTCGGTGCAAATACTGTGTAAGGGCCTGGTGTAGACAATTGTTCAGTTAAACCAGCAGCTTGCACTGCTTGGATGAGAGTTTTAAACTGTCCTTGACTAGCTGCGGATGTTGCCAGTTCTGCTAAATTTCGGTTGGTAGTGGTGGTAGTAGGAGTTGGCGTAACGGGAGGAACAGTTGTTATGGGGGTTTCGGCAACGGGAGGGACGGTTGCAGTGGGAGTTTCTGTGACAGGTTGAGCGCAGGCAGACAGAGCAACCAAGCTGCCTATGCCAATAATATTGAACAATGCTTTTTCTACTATGCCTTTGCTCATTTTCATAGCTTTGTGTAGAATCCTGTTAAATAGGGGATCATTAACAATAGTTAATGAATTTATTGATATAGTCACTCCTCTAACGACATAGTTTGTAGTATTAAAAATTATTAATCTAAAAGATTTATATATTTCATGGTTTGTCATCAGCCAAAAGAGGTAGTCTTTATAGTATTTTGGATATAAAATTTTTAGTAAAGATTTGTTCTGGGAATGTCAATCAAGACTTCAAAGCTAAAGATCCCCGATTTCTCAAAGAAATCGGGGATCTTGTTTTTTAGGAATGATTTAGGACTGCTGATATTAGATATCTAGATCGGTGAAGTTGAGTTTAGAACCATAGGTTTCGATAAATTCTCGTCTGGGTGCGACCCGATCGCCCATTAAAATTGTGAAGATGCGATCAGCTTCAGCGGCATCCTCAATTTCGACTTGCTTCATTTTACGAGTTTCTGGGTTCATGGTGGTATCCCAGAGTTGTTGTGGCATCATTTCACCCAAACCTTTGAAGCGTTGGATGGTGTAGTTGGCGTTAGCCGGGAATTTGGCGATCGCTTGATTTTTTTCGCGATCGCTATAGCAATACTCATGATTACGTCCCCGTTCTACCTTAAACAGTGGGGGACAAGCAATATAAATAAAGCCTTGTTCGATAAGCGCCCGTTGATATCGATAGAAGAATGTTAACAACAAAGTCCGAATGTGCGCTCCATCTACGTCAGCATCCGTCATAATGACTATGCGGTGATAACGTAGTTGAGTGGAATCGAATTCATCACCTTTAACACCTAAACCAAGTGCTGTAATTAACGATTGAACTTCGTTATTTTTATAGATTTTAGCGTCGTCGGTTTTTTCAATGTTGAGAATTTTACCACGTAGAGGCAAGATTGCTTGAGTGCGGCGATCGCGTCCTTGTTTTGCACTCCCACCTGCTGAGTCCCCTTCCACGATGAATATCTCAGATTCGCTGGGGTCGCGAGAACTACAATCGGCTAATTTACCAGGTAATGGCGAAGATTCTAGTACCGATTTGCGGCGAACTAATTCCCGTGCATGACGCGCTGCTTCTGCGGCTTTGAAAGCTTGGATAGCTTTATCTAAAATTGAGTCGGCTATAGCAGGATGAAACTCTAGATACTCAGTGAGGACTTCTCCCACTAAAGAATCGACAATTCCCCGTACTTCGGTATTACCAAGTTTAGTTTTGGTTTGTCCTTCAAATTCTGGGTCGGGGACTTTAACGGAAATTACGGCTGTCAGACCTTCGCGGACGTGTTCGCCACTGAGGTTTGGTTCATTATCTTTAATTTTATTCCGCTTGCGAGCGATCGCATTTAATGTCCGAGTCAGAACCGCCTTCAAGCCTTCTAAGTGCGTACCACCATCAACGGTGCGAATATTGTTAGCAAAACCTAGCACATTATCTGTGTAAGCATCAGTACACCATTGTAGTGAAACTTCCACTTGTACATTGTTCCGTTCCCCCTGCACATAGATAATTTCTTCATGTAGAGGCTGCTTCTCACGGTTCATGTAAGCGATATATTCTTTAATACCACCCTTGTAATTGTAGGATTCTACTTTCGGTGTATCGCTTTTTAGTAATTCTAAACGGTGGTCAGTAAAGGTAATTTTGACACCTGCATTCAGATACGCCAATTCCCGTAAGCGACCTGATAAAGTGATGTAATCAAACTCAATGCTAGTAGTAAAGATTTGGATATCTGGTTTAAAGGTAACAGAAGTTCCAGTTCTAGCTTCTTTGTAAGCTTTGGTTTGCAGTTCACTAACTGGGATACCGCGTTCATAGCGCTGAAGATGAACTTTTTTATCTCGCCAAACGGTAACTTCTACAACTTCAGATAAGGCATTAACAACAGAAATACCAACCCCGTGTAATCCTCCAGAAACTTTATAGCCACCGCCGCCAAACTTACCACCTGCGTGCAGTACCGTCATCACGGTTTCCAAAGCCGATTTCCCAGTGCGCGAGTGAGTATCGACGGGAATACCGCGACCATCATCTGTTACAGTCACAGAACCATCAGCGTTGATATCCACCTCTATATGAGTGCAATGACCCGCCAAAGCCTCATCGATTGAATTGTCCACCACCTCGTAAACTAAATGGTGGAGTCCTCGCGGCCCAGTGGTACCGATGTACATTCCTGGTCTTTTGCGGACGGCTTCCAGACCTTCCAGAACTTGAATCTGATCGGCACTGTAACTGCTCGTCATGTAAACTCTCCTGATGCGTGGGGTTGAACTCGCCAAAAGGCGAATAAAAGTAAAAACACTCCAAAATTGTAACACAAAAGCCTTGCTGGCGTCTGTAGGGCATTTTCAAGAGAAGTTTATACTGGGGTTGCACTACCGTGGAAGAGGGGTAAGGGAGCAGAGGGGCACGGGAGCAGGGGGAGATGAGGAAGCAGGGGAGGATTATTGAACAATTTTATTCCTTATGCCCAATGCCCAATGCCCAATGCCCCATAACAAATGACTAATGACTAATGACAAATGACTAAATTAATTGTGATTTGTGGGGCGACGGCAACAGGTAAGTCTGGTTTGGCTTTGGCTTTGGCGATGCGGTTGGGTTCTGTGATTCTCAGTGCGGATTCTCGTCAAGTTTATCGTGAGTTTGATATTGGGACGGCGAAACCAACTGTGGCTGAACAAAAATTGGTGCAGCACTATTTAATAGATATCTGCGCTCCAACAGACATGATGACAGTAGCAGACTATCAGGAACAAACACAAGCCTTAATTGCTTCTGTTGATGTTACACCACTTTTGTTAGTTGGTGGCACTGGTTTATATATCCGTTCCATTGTCCAAGGAATGAAAATTCCGAGAGTTGCACCACAAACAGAATTGCGATCGCAGCTGGAATCTCTCGGTCAACCACAACTCTACGCAATGTTACAACAAGTTGATCCAGTTGCCGCACAAAAAATTCATGGCAATGATTCAGTACGTACCTTACGAGCATTAGAGGTATTTTATGTAACCGGATATCCAATTTCAGAACAGCAAGGGGAGAATCCACCAAATTATCCGATTTTGCAAATTGGTTTAGATTGCGATGTTGAAAAGTTGGGTGTTCGTATTCAACAGCGTACTGAGCAAATGATCGCAAATGGTTTAGTTACTGAAGTGGAGTATCTTTGTCAAAAATATGGCGCTGATTTGTCTTTATTGAATACTTTGGGGTATCAAGAAATTAAGCAATATTTGTCTGGCAATATTTCTTTGAATGAAGCGAAAGAATTAACAATTTTGCATACAAGGCAATTTGCCAAGCGACAACGTACTTGGTTCCGGGCATATCCAAAAATTGAATGGTTTGATGTCGATGCTCCTGATTTATTAGAGAAGGTTTGGCATCGTATAAATGAGTTTGTAAATTGCACAAGTTTGTGAGATTTTTTGAAGGAGGCAGGGGGCAGGGGGCAGGAGGCAGGAGGCAGGAGGCAGGGGGCAGGAGGCAGGAGGCAGGAGGCAGGAGGCAGGAGGTTTTTTCACTTATAGGATTCAAACCCCTCCTGAAAAAGAGCCACAAAACTAGAATTTTTGTGTTACAGGTAGCG
>NZ_JAWJTF010000029.1:35588-62051 GCF_048836525.1 Nostoc sp. CALU 546 | reverse complement strand
ACAATTTTGTATGCATGTGTATAGTAATACCACTTTGAAAAAAGAATACAATACGCAGCTTCACAAAAAACGGTGTCAGGCGCATTTGAAATGGGTAGATCACAATTTTCTATAAATTCTGATTAAATACCTTGTATAGCCGTAGTCACATAGGTTAGGACATTTTGAAAACCCCAAGGCTATGAATAATACTTTTACCTCCTGCCTTCTGCCTCCTGCTATAGTATCGCCTGATTTCACCAAACAATGCCACGGGAAGCTCACATGAAAAACTCCAGGAAAGGTTGGTTACGTAAAAGACTCAAAATTACTCTGATTTTCCTGTCAGTGCTGGGGCTATTGTTAGTAGGATTTGCTACCTACACCGTGCGCCAATCCTTTCCGCAAGAGAGTGGCACAATTCAAATACCTGAACTGAAAGCCGAAGTAACCGTTCAGCGGGATAAATGGGGTATTCCCCATGTTTATGCTGCCAACTCTCACGATTTATTCATGGCGCAAGGTTATATCCACGCCCAAGACCGATTTTGGCAAATGGACTTTTGGCGACACATTGGTTCTGGGCGACTTTCAGAAATGTTTGGTTCATCTCAGGTTGACACTGATAAATATCTGCGGACAATGGGTTGGGCGAGGGTGGCGCAGCAAGAAATTCAGGAAATTAATGCAGAGATGAAAGCATACCTAGAAGCTTACGCTGATGGTGTCAATGCCTATTTGAGAGAGCATCAAGGCAGTGCCCTGAGTCTAGAATACACTGTGCTAAAGTTCCTCAATCCTGGGTATCAGCCAGAACCTTGGCAAATACTGCATTCTCTGACTTGGGGGAAGGTAATGGCTTACGATTTGGGCAGAAATTTTCAGAGCGAAATTGAACGTACTATTTTGCTCAAAACCCTTAACCCGAATCAAGTAGAGGAACTTTTTCCACTATACCCTCAAGACTTGCCAGTTATTTTACCTGAGTTCCAGAAGAAAGAGAACACAGGGACACAGAGACAGGGGAACACGCAGAGTTATTTGCCCGCTTCTTCTTCACTTCTCGACTCTCCAGATGTATTACCTGCTTTGGAGTCAATTACTAAGCCGATGATGGCTTTGGAACAACTTATAGGGCCCACGGGAATAGGTATTGGCTCGAATAGCTGGGTAATATCTGGTCAGCGAACAGCTACAGGTAAGCCAATTTTGGCGAATGACCCGCACTTAGGTGTGCAAATTCCCTCTATCTGGTACGAGGTTGGTCTACACTGCACACCGAAGAGTTCAGAATGTCCCTACAACGTTTCTGGTTTTTCCTTTGCGGGAATGATTGGAGTAATTATCGGTCATAGCGATCGCATTGCCTGGGGTGTCACCAATGTACAATCTGATGTGATGGATTTATACATCGAGAAAATTAACCCGAAAAATCCTAACCAGTATGAAGTCAACGGCAAATGGGTTGATATGCAACTCGTGCCAGAGACGATTCAAGTCGCTGGAAGTCAACCGATTGTCCAAACGGTACGCTACACCCGACATGGGCCAATTCTCTCTGATGTTTCGCCCAATCTAAAGCAATTCCAGCCAAGTCAGTCGCTAGAATTACCGCAAAATTACGCCGTAGCCCTGCGTTGGACAGCCCTAGAACCTTCAAAACTAGGGTATGCCGTTCCCCAAATCAATCGCGCTCAAAACTGGCAAGAATTCCGCACTGCTGCCAGCAATTATGATGTCCCCGCTCAAAACTTGGTCTACGCTGACATTGATGGCAATATTGGCTACCAAATGCCTGGTAAATTCCCCATCCGCGCTCAGGGAGATGGGCGTTATCCCGTTCCTGGTTGGACGGATGAATATGAGTGGCAAGGCTATATTGACTTTGAGAAATTGCCCAAAAGTTTTAATCCACCTCAAGGTTATATTGCTACTGCCAATAATTTAGTTATGCGTGAATATCCTTATCTAATTACCGCAGACTGGGTTTATGGCTATCGGGCACAGCGCATTGTTGAGATGATTTCACAACAAACGCAACCGATTTCCCTCAAAGGTGTGCAGCGAATACAAGGAGACGATCGCAATCTGAATGCACAGACATTAGTACCACTACTGCAATCTATCACTGTTGATACTCCTCGCTTGCAAGCAGCCCAAAAATTATTACAAGATTGGAATTTGCAGTTAGGAATGACATCGCCTGTTGCTGCTTTGTTTGAAGTCTTCTGGAAACACTTACTGGCAGATACGTTTCACGATCAGTTGCCTAAAAAGTACTTTCCGCATGGAGGCGATCGCTGGTATGCTGTGATCGCAAATCTGCTCAAACAGCCCAATAGTGCTTGGTGGGATAATCGCAACACCCCAAAAGTTGAGAACCGCGACCAAATCCTGCGGCAGTCCTTCATAGAAGCCGTGGATGAACTAGAACGAATTCAAAGCAAAGACCCGAAAAACTGGAATTGGGGCAAGCTGCATACCATTACTTTTCGGAATGCCACTTTAGGTAAATCTGGGGTTGCACCGATTGAAGCTTTATTTAATCGTGGTGCATTTGCCACATCTGGTAACGGCGAAACAGTGAATGCTAACCGTTGGAGAGCAAACAAATCCTTTGAAGTGACTGATATTCCTTCACTACGGATGATTGTAGATTTAGGAAATTTGGATAACTCAGTCGCTATTCATACCCCTGGACAATCAGGACATGCTTTCCATCGCCACTACAACGATATGGTTGACCCCTGGCGCAAGATTGAATACCACCAGATATTATGGGAATCAAAGAATGTTACAGAAAATACGACTGCAACACTGAGATTAATTCCAAAATTGCTAGAGTAAAGGACGACACGACTATCTAATTTAAAATTGGGTTATTTGCGTGTAATTACATACACATTGTCGAAAAAATGAAGTATAAAGTAACAGGGCAGAAAGAAAGTTAAAAACAGAAATAAAGATTCTTTTTAGAAAAAGTATTTTCTCTAACCATCCATTCCTACTGTCCAACTTTCACTAAATATAGTTGGAGATCATAGAACCTATGCAACGCGTATTTAAGCAAAGTTTTATACTTTCAGTCACTACTGCGATCGCTTTATTCTTTGCAGGTTGTGGCGAAAGTAAAGTTGCTCAATGTAACAAAGTCATAAAGGTTGCCAATCAGGCATCTACTCTAGGTCAGGAATTCGGTAAAAGTTCTAATCCGGCAAAAGGTTCTAAAGCTTTAACTGAACTTGCTGGTAAGATAGACCCACTTGCAAAAGAGATGAAAGCACTAGAAGTTAAGGATGAAAAATTGCAAGGTTTCCAAGGACGTTTTCTCACACTCTATCAGAACATCAGCAAGGAATTGAATAATGCAGCAACAGCAATAGATAAAAAGAATCTACCAGCAGCAAAGGGTTTTTTGGTATCTCTGCAAAAGAGTAGTAGCGAAGAAAGTTCGATAGTCAAGGAAATTAATAGCTACTGTTCTGGCAAATAATCCATTCTCCTCTACCTGGAATCTCGATTGCAAAAATAGCGGTTAAATAGTTGGTCGATAACCACCAAAAACAGCAAAGCTAAAATTTTTGTACCAGCAATCTACATTTTGGAACCCAGCCGCTTCTAACCAGCTAAGTTGAATATCAAGGGTTGCCATGCGATCGTATTCCATGCGTTTCTGTGCAGCGTTGAGATCCTCTTCTGAGATATTCTTCGCGCGGACAGAATCTAACCAGTGTTGACGGTAAAATTGTTCTAAATCAGGCGTTTTGCCGAGAACTTGATCGGCGTTGACAAATATCCCTCCAGGATTGAGGACATCATAAATCCGTTGATAAAGAAGTTCTTTGTCAACATCTGACAAATGATGAATCGATAAGGCAGAGATTATTAAGTCATAGGAACCATCTAAATCAGTCTCAATGTAGTCACCAATTAAGATTTTGGGAGATTTACCCATTTTGTTAAATCTCAACTTAGCTTTTTCTAACATCTCAGGGGCTAAGTCTAGCAAGGTGAACTCTGCATTCGGGAAGACGGACTGAACCATACCTGAGTAAAGTCCAGTACCAGCACCCAAATCTAGAACCTTCAGCGGTGCAGTGCGATCGCCTGGGATGATTTCAACAGCTGTTTTGTAAAAGTCATCAAAACAGGGAATTAAAACACGACGTAAGTTATCGTAATCTCCAGCGGCAATATTAAAAGCTTCTTGAATATTCATTTTTTTATTTTTAATAAAGGTAAAACTTTCTGCTTTAACAACTCAATTAAAGCTGGTTCCATATATTCATATTCATCTGGTATATCTAAACCAGCAAAGTTGCGCCCGTATCAACTAAAACATCATCCAGAGTATAAGATTGAACTTCATCCGAAGAAATAAAGCCTCGTTGTGCCAGACTCGATCAATGCGATTCGTGACAGTGAGGGTAATAAACTACTCGACTAATTCTCCTGTCTGCTGTAAGACTTGTTTATAGAGTGTGGCATTAACCCAATATTGGGCAATATCAATCATGGCATCAAGTAGTGGTTGTACTTGAGGAATAATTTTTCTATTTTTTGCTAACAAGAGAATGCCGAGAGTACCAATTACCTGTAATCCCAAATTTTTAGCTACTTGGCGAGCCTCCCGTTCATCTAACAAAATGTTTAGCTCACTAGTTTCGAGAGCTAAGGCAATGGCTTCTCGCTCTCCATGATCTAGCTCTGGGGGGATGTTGAGTGCTATGTTTGAAACAAGATGGACTTGTAGCCATCCAGAAGCAATTGCTTGCAATATAAATTCTGAAGCTGGAAAGCTTGAACCCGTCGTTTCATTATATACAGCTTGGGGTATAACAATTGTCCCAAATACTGCCTGTAAAATATCAAGACGATTGATAGCAGCGAAGTTAATCAAAGGCGTAGCGTTGCAAATAACTGTCACAACTACCAAGAACCTGTTGTAATGGACTCAATATCATCTGCTAAATCCATTTCAGTATAATGGCGTGAAATTTTTTGTTGCCCTAAAAGTTGCTGAAATTCCCATACAGATAGATTAGCCAAGCGGCGTGCTTGACCAAAAGTAAAAATATTTTGGTCGTATAACTGCAAGGCAATTTCCTGACGAATAGCCTGCTCACCTTGACTTATGGAATCTGGAGATAATTGTAGGTTAATTGAACTCACAAATTGACTCATATCCAAAAACAACGTTTTACTTATAGCTTACTCTGTGATCGCCTCACTTAAATCATGAATTCTTTTCCATTATTGACCTCACTAAGATTGTTTGTGGTCTACTAAACCCTATTTTTCAGTGTTCCTAAACTCATACGAGGTCTAATATCAAAACGCAAAGGCGCTAAGAAACCTTTGCATCTTAGCGTCTCTGCGTGAGATATTAGCTATTACACCATCTCAGACGAAGCTTGCACCATCTGCTGCGGCTGCGGCTGGAACATGAACAATGAGTACACCACATCTCGGCGAATGTTAACCATCATATCCAAGAAGAGTTCGTAACCCTCGCTCTTGTATTCAATCAACGGGTCTTTTTGCCCATAACCGCGTAACCCCACCGATTCGCGTAAGGCATCCATTTGTTGCAGGTGTTCCCGCCACAGGGTATCAATGCGTTGCAATATAAAGAAGCGTTCCGCTTGGCGCATAAGTCCGGGTTGAACTTGGTCAATCTGCGCTTCTTTGAGGTCGTAAGCAATTCGTACCTGTTCGTGGAGGAAGGCTTTAATTTCGCTGACTGTGATATCTTCTAATTGACTCGCTTGTAAATCCGCTAGCAAATAGACAAATTCTTTGACTTTCTCAACCAACTTTTCTAACTCCCACTCTTCCGAGGGCAAGTCTATGTTGATGTAGTAGTCAACGATGTCATCCATCGTTTTTTCAGCGTATTTAATCACCTGTTCTTTCAAGTCTTGACCTTCTAGGACTCGGCGGCGTTCGGCGTAAATAGCACGACGTTGATTATTCATCACCTCGTCATACTCAAATACCTGCTTCCGAATGTCGTAGTAATAGGTTTCAACTTTTTTCTGTGCGCCTTCCAAACTGCGGGTAAGCATCCCAGATTCGATAGGCATATCTTCTTCCACTTGGAAGGCATTCATTAACCCAGCAACGCGATCGCCACCAAAAATCCGTAGTAGGTTATCCTCTAAACTGAGGAAGAATCTCGTGGTTCCAGGGTCGCCTTGTCTTCCTGCACGTCCGCGCAACTGGTTATCAATCCGCCGTGATTCGTGGCGTTCTGTACCAATTACGTGCAAACCGCCGATTCCCACTACCTCATCATGTTCGCGGGTAGTAAATTGTTCGTATTCCTGCTTGACGCGGTTGTAAGCTTCCCGCAATTTCTGAATTACAGGGTCATCGATGGGAGCTTTTTCTGCGGCCACAGCTACCTTGTCTTCTGCTTCAAGTTCCGGTAAACTACGTTCACCATACTCACGCACGGCAATTTCTACTGCATCTTTGAGTAGTTTCTCGGTTTCTTTTGTCAACTGAGTTGGGAAAATTTCTGGCGAAGCCCGCCAAGTTTTGACTTTCTTACCAGGGACAAAGCCTTGACCACCGCCATGTCCTGTAGGCAATCCGGCTGCTCTTTGCACGCCAAAGCTATCTTCATCTTCTGGCATGACGATCCGGGGCATAAAGTATTCCCGCAGCTTTAGACGCGCCATATATTCGGAGTTACCACCCAGAATGATGTCTGTACCTCTACCAGCCATGTTGGTAGCAATAGTAACAGCACCTTTGCGTCCAGCTTGAGCGACAATTTCCGCCTCACGCTCGACGTTTTCAGGACGGGCGTTAAGTAATTCGTGAGGAATCGCCAATTCCTTCAGCAGCCTACTCAGAAGTTCAGATTTTTCTACACTAGTGGTTCCTACTAATACAGGTCTACCGAGTTCGTGCATTTCGGCACATTCTCTCGCGATCGCCCCCCACTTACCTGATTCTGTCTTAAAGACCATATCAGACAAGTCTTCCCGTCTGCGATCGCGGTTGGTGGGAATTACCGCAACTTCGAGTTTGTAAATTTTTTCAAATTCTGGTTCTTCTGTTTTTGCTGTTCCTGTCATTCCACCGAGTTTTGGATACAGCAAGAACATATTTTGGTAAGTAATTGTCGCAAGAGTTTGGGTTTCTGGCTGAATCTCTACGTGTTCTTTCGCTTCAATTGCCTGGTGTAATCCATCACTCCAACGCCGTCCGGCTAGCACCCGACCGGTAAATTCATCCACAATTACCACTTCACCATTGCGGACGATGTAATTTACATCCTTGAGGAAAAGTTCTTTGGCTTTAATTGCATTGAAAATGAAGTGTGCCCAAGGATCTTCTGGGTCAAATAAATCTGTGACTCCCAAAAGATTTTCTGATTCCGCAAACCCTTCATCTGTCAATAGAACGTTACGAGCTTTTTCATCTACATCGTAATGTTCGTCTTTTTTGAGTGTAAATGCTATTTCAGCGGCTTGCAGATATTTTTCTGTAGGTCTTTCTACCTGCCCAGAAATAATCAGTGGTGTCCGCGCCTCATCAACTAAAATCGAGTCCACCTCGTCAATTACACAATAATTAAACGGGCGTTGTACCACATCTGCCATTGATGTCGCCATGTTATCCCGCAGATAGTCGAAGCCGACCTCGCTGTTGGTAACATAGGTGATATCGCAGTCGTAGTTTTTCTGACGTTCACTAGGAGTCATGCTTGACTGAATTAGCCCCACACTCAGCCCCAAGAACCGATGTACCTGTCCCATCCATTCAGCATCCCGACGAGCCAGGTAATCGTTCACGGTGATGACGTGTACACCTTTACCAGTGAGAGCATTTAAATAACTCGGCAAGGTGGCGACTAGTGTTTTACCTTCACCAGTTTTCATCTCGGCAATTTGCCCTACGTGCAAAATTATACCGCCAAGGAGTTGGACATCAAAGTGCCGCAAGCCTAAGACTCGCCGTCCTGCTTCCCGGACAACGGCGTAAGCTTCTGGCAATATGTCATCTAAGGTTTCGCCTTTGGCAAGCCGTTGTTTAAATTCGACGGTTTTACCTTTTAACTCATCATCGGAAAGAACCTTAATTTCTTCCTCTAAAAGGTTAATTTCAGTAACAGAAGGTTGGTATTTTTTAAGCTTACGAGCGTTGGGGTCGCCCAACAGAAGTTTTAGCATGGCAGATTATAGAACTGAATCAAGGGGATGGGGATTAAAGGGTCGGCATTGATTATAAACATTTAACCCAGCCCAACCGTCTTGGTCGTGGATGGGTGTTAAATGAGAATTAACTCAAAAACAGGAGAAAAATCAGCCAATCATTTAGTAAACTGATTGCTTTTAACTCTTATCTTATATTTAGTCTTTCTTCATAGTATCATTTTGCCCACAGATGGGGTCAGAGAGGGAGTGGGGGAATAGAGTTAGGAGTTAAGAGTTATGAGTTATGAATTTTTCAACTCCTCGCTTCTAACTCCTCACTCTTCACTGCCATTCTGCGGTCAAGCGGCGAAAATTGTAATCACTAGCACTGGGATGACAGCTGACGCAGCTGCCAATCTGGACAGGACGTGGTAATTGGACTCCTGGATGCAAAGCTTTGAAATAACGTGAGTTGTTGAGGCGATAGGGTGTTTCTTCGTCGTCTAGCTGCACACGGGAAAAAGTCGAAAGATATTTCCACACTAAGATACGCGGCGGATCGACTAAAGGCTTGAGTTGTGCGCCGTAGTGCTGCGAGTCTTGCAGGAGATTTTTCCAAGTTTGGGTGGGTAAAACTGCTGGTGGTATACCGATGTGACATGTGGCGCAGTTTTCCAAATACAGTTCTTGCCCTAGTTGGTATTGTGCAGGTACTACGTCAACAGTGCCAATTTCAGCGGTGGGAGTAGCACTTTGGGCATTAGTTGCCAAAGCTAGAAGCCAGCCCATAGCTAAACTCCACATTACAATTACCAAAAGTAAACCGAAAAATTGGCGTTTGAATTCACGTTCGGCGCTTTGCTGTAGTGCTTGGCGGTCGCTATGAGGCTCGTGCTTTTCGCGATCGCGGGTTTTGCGCTTAATAAAAATTGACATTCCTCACATTCCCAAATATTTAAAAGTGGCGCTTGTGCTAATCATAAGACTTACGCAGTATTGGCAGTGTTTCAAATTTTGTGTAAGTAGTTTTGCCAAGCAACACATTTTTAATATTGATAACAGTAATATAAATATCCAGGGTTAGCACGCCTCAAACCCTATTGACAGTTGGATTCTAGCAAAGTAGTGAGTTTTGGAGAGCTACTGCCAAAACAGAAACCATGTACTGCTCATTCATAGCTACGAAAGATAAAAAATCTTTGAACAAGAATTCAGAAGTCAGAATTCAGGAGTCAGAATAAATCAGTCGGGGATTCAGATCGGCGCAGGAATTGAAAACTACCAAATCCTAGATTTTGTGGGGGTCTTAAACCCGCTTATTCAGACGCGACGCTCGAATACTCGCTACCGCTGCGCTATCGCAGACTCGCTAACGCTACGTTATCCGCCAGTCATACAGAAAACATTGCTGAATTCTGACTCACTTCGACTACGCTCAGTGACCTCCTGACTCCTGAATTCTGTTCGATAAATTAGGTAAAAATTTTATTTATAACCACGTAAATTGCGATACATCAATTTCCATAGAAACATAGAGCGATGCCTAGGTTGGGCTGCGCTTACGCTCCTTAGTGGAGCAACATCCAAAAGTAATTGAACTGTAAAAGTACTACCTTGACCCAACTCGCTTTGTACATTTAATTTACCTTGATGTGCTTGAACAATAGCTTGAACAATAGCTAATCCCAATCCAGAACCACCAGTGCTACGGGAGCGATCGCTACTCACCCGATAAAAGCGATCAAAAATTCGATTCAGTTCGTGTTCTGGGATACCAATGCCTGTATCTTGAACTTTAATTACAGCATTATAGTCGTTGCGATCTAAAAAAACTGTTACCTCTCCTCCTCTGGATGTGTATTGAATTGCATTGATAATTAAATTAGAAAACAAGCGATAAAGCTGGTCAGCATTACCTATAATATTCAGAGCTTGATGCACTTGTATGAAAGATGTCAGCTTTACCTCTGCGGCATTTGCCATCGCTTCAAACTCCTCAACTAAATCGCTAACAATATCATTTAGGCAACAAACTTCACATTGTAACTTTTGGGCTTGTTTATCTAAACGTGCCAACATCAATAAATCAACAACTAAAGTAGTTATCCGTTGATTCTGACGCTGTATAGTTTGCAAAATATCCCTTGTATCTTCTTCGTCTATTCGTGACATTAAAAGTGCTGATTCCACCGTTGCACCAGTTGCAGCTAAAGGCGTTCGTAATTCATGTGCTACGTCTGCTGTAAACTGTTGAATTTGTCGATAGGATTGATAAATTGGCTGCATAGCTAATCCTGATAACCACCAACTAGCACCAGCAATCATACCCATTGCAATTAACAGCCCTAATACCGAAACTAATTTCACACTATCCAAGTAATGATTAAACTCTTGCAGACTTCGCCCCACCTGCATATATCCCCAGTCTTGATAATTTTTGGTATGCAGCGCTAGAGTAATTTGATGGTAATCTTTGCCTTTGCTGTCTTTAAGAAATTGCCAAGTTTTTTGATTAAAAACGTCAGGTAATCCCTTTGGATAATAACCAGCGTTAGCAATCAATTTTCCAGAAATATCAAAAAAACGTATATAGTAGCTAGTCTTAGTAACGATACCAAGAAGATGACGTTTAGAATGTGGCTGTTGTTGAATACAATTAGTAGCTCCAGTTGCACAGTTATCTAGATTTGGGAATAACTTATGTGCCAAAGGTTCCAAACGTCCAGGTGACTGTAGTTTTAGTTCGATACTGTCGTGCAATGTTCCCGCTACAGACTCTATTTCACTGTCTAAAGCCATCACATGGGCATGGAACACAGATCGATAAAAACCGAAGGCACATAGGCTTAAAATTAAACCCATAACGATGGCATAATACAGAGCCAACCGAATACGGGTGAGTCGAAACAGCTTATTCTGATTCATTGTTGAGATTAAAACGATATCCCATACCGTGCAAAGTTTCAATTGAGTTAGCACAGTGGCTATTGGTGAGTTTGCGACGTAACAAACGTATTTGCGCCGCCACTACGTTGCTAGTGGATTCAGCATTAACTTCCCAAATTTGATTGCGAATTTGTTCAGTAGTAACAATCTGGTTGGGGTGTTTCATAAAATATTCCAATAGTTGGAATTCTTTATTAGTTAAAGGAATCTTTTGTTGTTCACCTGTAGTATTTTGTCTGACAACTGTACTGTTACCATAATCAAGAGTCAAGTTATCAACAGTCAATTGTTGAGGTTGGAAATGCGGAGAGCGACGCTGCAAAGCCCGCAATCGTGCCAGTAGTTCTACCATACCGAATGGCTTTACCAAGTAGTCGTCAGCACCTGCATCTAGTCCGGCTACTTTATCTTCCATTCTATCTCTAGCAGTTAGCATCAGGATAGGAAGAGGATTTACTTTGTAACGCAGTCTTTTGCACAACTCTAAACCAGTAATTCCTGGAAGCATCCAATCAAGAATTGCGACTGTATATTGTGCCGAGCTATTTTCTAAGTAAGCCCATGCTTCATTACCATCCATTACCCAATCAACTAAGTACTTTTGTTGATTTAAGGTGCGCTTGATAGCAGCCCCTAAATCTGGCTCATCTTCGACTAGCAGCACCCTCATATCAAATTGAATAGTTAAAGGTTCGTTGTAAATTTGTGATGTAATCATAGTTTGCAATAGGGATATAGGAATCCGGTTTGATTCCTATATATAGTTGCGTAGACAGGGGACACTTCGACAAGCTCAGTGCAGCGCAGGGAATAGGGGACAGAGAACAGGAAAGAATAGATAGATCCGTACTGAGTCTTGTTCAAAAATCAAATAGGAGTCCTATATCCCTATAAATAGGTTGACAGAAGTTTATGAAATTAGAATGAAATTCTTAAAAATTAGGATTAAGCTATACAAGACTTAATAGCAGACTATAGTATTATCAGATACATGAAAAGATAAAAAGGACTCAGTAGACAACTTGCCAAAATAGGTTGTACTCGTGGAATTTGCTATTTAAGCTTCTTGGTCAAGCATGAAAAGTTCTGGAGCGCAGTGGAAAGTTGACAACGTAAATTTAGTACTTTCTGTTCGTTGTGCTTACCTCAACGGAACACTCGCTATTTGATGTTTTCACCAAAGAGGTATGCTCCCATAATTATGATTTCTGAATCTGAATTTTTCTTCAAATTATATAAGAATGAGAAGTAAATTAGATGACAAAAACACATTATGAATACTGAACTCGGAAAATTATTAAAAACAAAATAGAAAATTTCATCTTGATTTCATATTTATCATTCAAGATAAAAAATAGGTTGATTCCATAATGGATATCAATATTTTTGTGGACATGACTTAAAGGCTTGCTCAGGTAGTTCTCGCTAAGACCGAATTTATATTTGCTTTTGGACAAAATTGAAAAATTTTTAAGTTGTGATGAGCTATACAAGCAATATTCACTACAATTCAGATCGTCAATAAAAGAATGTAGTAGTGATATTGCAAATACAAATCTGCTCCAATGAGCAAGTTCATTCAGCCCTGATAATTCCTACTAGGTTTTAAATTTTTTGGATGGTAAATATGAATCAGCTTGCAAAATCTTCATCATTCGAGAACGTTTCTAACTGTCAATGGAACAATCATAGTAAATGGAAAAAGATTACTGCCTCTGATGTTACCGAGGCAATAGGAAATGTACCGATTGTAAAACTCAAGAATATTTCTCCTGTATGTGTTGTCTCAGAATGTTTCTTGAAGTTAGAGAGCTGCAATCCTGGAGGTTCTATTAAGGAGAAAAATGCAGTCTACCTCGTTACTCGTGCGGAAGAAGAAGGGCTTCTTGTGCCTGGTGGTACGATTATCGAGTCAAGTTCAGGAAATTTCGGCGTTGGTCTGGCTATGGTAGGAGCAGTGCGAGGGTATCGAGTCATTATTGTTGTCGATGCAAAAACTGCTCCACCGTTTAGACGAATGTTGAAAGCATACGGTGCAGAACTTGTAGATGTACCGTTACATGAGGCAGATGAATCCGGCTCGATGCAGAAGGCAAGAATGAAACGAGCGCGTGAGCTTGCCGCGACCATTCCTCATGCTTGGTATCCGTGTCAGCACTTGAATCCTTTGAATGCTGAGGCACACTCATACTACACTGCGCGTGAGATTGAAGCTCACTTTTCCTCTAACCTTGATGCCGTGGTCGTCGGTGTTAGCACAGCAGGACAAATAATGGGAATAGCTCGTTATCTTCTACCGCGATTTCCAGGACTACGCATTGTTGGCGTTGATGTTGAGGGTTCAGTCATTATGGGAACGCCAGCAAAACCATACAAGATGACAGGTATCGGATTATCGTTCTTTCCACCTAATCTGGAGCTTTCGCTGCTTAATTGTGCTTATGTGATACCAGAGGCGATCGCTTACTCAGTGTGCCATGCACTTGCACGTCGTGAGGGATTGCTTCTTGGTGCTTCCACAGGGGCAATTGTAGCTGGTGGTTTACATCTGGCACGCTCTCTTGGTGAGGGTGCGCGGATTTTGATGATCAATCCAGACCGAGGAGATAGATATCTTGAGACAGTCTACGATGACCATTGGCTTGACCGTTATGGATTTACCCTTAAAGAAGGAGAGCATCTTGATAATGCGATCGCCTCACTAACTCCTGTGTATTTTTAATAACTCATCATAATCATATAATACTGAAAATTTTCATGAATACCTCACCCCAGCAAGAACAGGAAGGTAATAAAACAGCTTCTGGGCGATCGCTATTGATGTTACTTGCCCAGTTCATACCTCTTTCCTTAACTGATGTGGCAATGACTCTCGGCGATCCGCTTCAGACCTCTGCACTTAGTCGCCTAGCCTTTCCCCAAGAGACATTAGCCGGAGTTGGGGTAGTCAAAGGAGTTGCCGTATTTCTAGAAAGCCCCATCATCATGATTCTTCATGCCTCAACCGCACTGGGAGGCCAAGCCAAATCTCGGCGCGCACTTTGGCAGTTTACGGTAATTGCGGGACTAGCTCTTAGTGTTATCTTTCTTTTACTCACTTGGGAACCTTTGTATAACTGGTTACTGCTTGATGTATTTGGCGTTAGCTCATCAATTGCCGCACGAGGAAGAACTGCTTTTATATTAATGTTCCTTTGGCCTTTCGTAATTGCTTGGCGGCGATTCTTTCAAGGGTTGCTGATCCGCGCTCACAAAAGCATAGCTGTAGGTTGGGCAAGTGTAGCGCGATTGACTTGGGTAATTGTAACGCTGGCAGTGGGAGTAAGCTTGAGGTTAGATGGAGGATTGCTAGCAGGTATTACCATGATGGGAGCAATACTCATAGAGGCAGTGCTGGTCACATGGTTTTGTTTGCGTCTTGGTGCTATTTCTATTCTTAACCAACAAGTACATTCTGAGACTAAAAAACTGCCTCAAACCTTTCAAGAAGTCACCTTTTACTATCTTCCTTTAGCCTCAACAATGCTTATTGTTTGGGGTGCAAGGGCAATACTCCTGAGTCTCATTGCGCGCTCATTCGATGGCAGCCTCGCACTTGCTGTATGGCCCGCTGCTTGGGGACTACTTCTTTCGATCGCTAACGGTACACGTATGATTCAACAAGTGGTAATTTCTACTTATGAAGAAACTTCCAAGCGAACACTTGTTGCTTTTGTGGTTCTTGTCGGTTTGGGTTTTACTGTAATACCAATTTTTATTGGGTTTACAGACAAAGGATTATTACTACTTGGTCAGTTTTTGGGAAATAATTCATCTCTTGTGGAAGCAGCTCGTCCGGTAGTACAAATACTGTCATTTCTACCTCTGCTCTTAGCACTGCAAAATACGTTTCAAGGGCTACTTATTCACAAAGGCAAGAACTGGCTGATCAACTTGGCAACAGTAGTTGCTGCAACTTTTACTTTAGTAGTATGTGGCAGTCTGATTTTTACCAGACATAGCGGAGCTAATTCAGCAGCGTATGGAATGCTTGCGGGCGTTATTAGTGAAATAATCGTGCTTGTTTTTGCGCTTCAAAAGAAATAAATTGGCTCAATTTTGACTAGCGACTATGGCACTATTAACAGTGAACAAAAAGCATGTTTAATCGCTAGCAATAAATAGAGTTATCGCCATCTCGGATAGCTGTTTTTTAGCTCATCGAAATCACCTTACCTTAAGGAATAGAAACCGATCGCAATAATCGCTCAACAACAGTCCTTGCATTGCGTCCTCCTCTAGGAATAAGGCGATGGCAAAGAACATGAGGGACAAGAAACTTCACATCATCAGGAATGGCATAATCACGCCCTGATAGAAAAGCTAGCGCTTGGGCAGACCGTTGTAATGCTAATGTGCCACGCGGACTGACGCCAAGGGCGATTTCCTCATCTTGGCGTGTTGCCCGCACTAATTCAAGGATATACTGCTGCAAGGAAGTTGCCACTTTTACTTGAGAGCAGAGGTAACGCAATTCTTGTACTTCTGCCAAGGTAATACAAGGCTGCAAATCAGCAACCTTCACGCCATTTTGGAGATTTTGCAACATCTGGAGTTCTTCTGCCTCGGAAGGATAGCCTAAACTCAGCGACAACATAAACCGATCCATTTGCGCTTCCGGCAGGGGAAAAGTACCTTGATACTCAATAGGGTTTTGAGTGGCAATGACAAAGAAGGGTTGGGGAACTGGACGAGAGACACCATCGACTGTTACCTGATGTTCTTCCATAACTTCCAGTAACGCTGACTGAGTGCGGGGTGTGGCGCGGTTAATTTCGTCAGCTAATAGCACATTGGTAAAAACTGGCCCAGTCAGAAAAGTAAATTCGCCACTTTTGGGGTTCCAGATGTTGGTGCCAGTAATGTCAGTTGGTAGTAAATCGGGAGTGCATTGCAGCCGTTGAAACTTGCCATCCAGTGAACGAGCTAGAGATTTAGCGAGGAGGGTTTTACCAACACCAGGGACATCTTCTAGGAGAGCATGACCACCACCTAATAAGGCTACTAGCACTAAGCGTATTGCCTCAGCTTTGCCAACGATGGTAAGAGCCAGATTTTGTGTTAAAGCGTCGATTTTTTCTCTCATGCGTTGTGGGGAGTGGGGAGTGGGGAAGCAGCGGAGCAGGGGAGCAGAGGAGCAGAGGAGAAGTTGCAGTAAGTTTTTTCCCTCTGCCCCTTTGCACCTCTGCCTCTTCCAATGCCCTATCTATTGTTCCCACTAAGTACTCAAAACTTCTCTAGCAACAACGCAGTCAAGTTGAATTTGTGTTTTCAGGGCTTCTAGAGAAGGAAATTTTTGTTCAGGGCGTAAAAATTTAACTAGCTGCACAGCTAGTTTTTTGCCATACAAATCACCAGACCAATCTAATAAATGTACTTCCACAGATGAATAAGTACCGTTTACAGTTGGGCGATTACCGATATTCATTACACCCAAGCCCTCACTAGGAGCAACATCTGGTGTTTCAGTGAGAGTGAAAACGCGGACAGCATAGACTCCTTGGCAGGGCAAAAACTTTTCTTTTGGTAGTTGGAGGTTAGCGGTGGGAAAGCCAATTGTTCTGCCCAATTGTTGACCTTGAACGACATCACCAAAGAGGGTGTAAGGGCGTCCTAGTAGTAGATTTGCGTTTTCGATGTCGCCCTGCTCAAGGGTTTTGCGGATCAATGAAGTGCTAATGCGGGCATCTTGAGTTGGAGTATTACTAACACAACTACTTTGGGTGGGGGAGTCACCTGTATAAGTTTGTAAGGGAACGATCGCCACAGGGATATTGTACTTGGCGGCGATTAATTGCAAATCTTTGGCAGTACCACTACGCTTTTCGCCAAAACAAAAATCTTCCCCGATACTAATTTGCTGGCATTGCAGTTGTTGCACAAGAATTTTTTCGACGAAATCTTCGGGAGTTAAAGCAGACAATTCTTTGTCAAAGGGTAGTAATACTAGTTGTTCTACGCCAAGCGATCGCAATTGTTGGACTTTTTCATCCAGTGGCGTTAACAAAGTCCGGGGCTGCCCTGTAAAAAATTCCTGTGGATGGGGGTCAAAGGTGACAACTGTTGAGTAGATATATTCTTGATTTGGCAGTTGATTTTCCTTTGACTGCGGACTACTGGCTACTGACAAGTGACTACCAGCGTGCAAGACTGGCTGAATTACCCTTTGATGACCAAGATGAACACCATCAAACTTGCCAAGGGCAACAGCAGTCGGCGTTAGTAGCCCTTCACTTGAAGAAGCAACCCACACAGAACACCCATTTTGAGACAAATTTAGCACGTGGATTCTGAGATTTTAGGTTTATTTTAGCTATCAGCATGAAGCTACCTTATAGTAAACCGCCTTGAGGAGTACAGGTTTTCTAGTAGCAACTTGTCATTTGTCATTTGTCATTTGTCCTTTGTTCTCTCTTACAAAATTTCTACTCTTAAGCAAGCTAGCAAGAGCGTCTCTAAGAGTTGCCAGACGCTCTCTACAAAACGATGTGTGTAGCTAGCTTGCTTTTCCCCAGGGGTAATGCGGACTCGACGAATCGCTCTCTATCGCCGGAAGTCGGCGCACCCTGCGGGATATTGCTACAGATTTTGCGCTTTGTCCAATGACTAATGACCAATGACCAATGACTGCTGCAAGCTTCTGATCACCAATCTAATCTAAAATCTCCAATTCCTGCGATCGCAATCTTTAGGTAGAAAATTTACTAACAGGAAAAGATTCTGATAAGGCAACTGAAGTGGGAATCTGAAGTACCATTCCTTCTCGTGCCATAATAGCGCCAGGAAATTTTTCAGCAGCTTGTTTCCCTACACGATCCAAAAAGTCGTCATTGTGGGCGGGGTCATGGTGGTAAATCACCAGAGTTTTGACGTTAGCAGCTTGTGCTACTTTCACCGCTTCTTGCCAGGTAGAATGTCCCCAGCCAATTTTTAGGGATGTTGGGCAATGATATTCCTCGTCTGTGTAGGTAGAATCGTAAATTAAAATGTCGGCATTACGAGCTAGCCAAAGCACATTGTCATCGAGTCGGTCGGGAAAATGTTCGGTATCAGTAATATAAGCAGCAGCACCACCACGCCAGTTGACGCGGTATCCTACGGCTTCACCTGGATGGTTTAAAGGTGCTGTTTCTACGGTAAGGTCATCGATGTGGATTGGTTGCCCCGGTCGAATGTCGTAGAACTTTAAATTGGCTTGCATAATCTGCAAGGGTACGGGAAAGTTCGGGTGTAACATTTGATCGTTGAGGCGCTGTTCTATGGTAGAACCATCAGGTGCGATCGCGCCGTAGATATGAAAGTCATTACCCTTTACAAACCCTGGGGTAAAGAAGGGAAAACCTTGCATGTGATCCCAGTGAGAGTGAGTAAAAAATATGTGAGCTTCTAACGGCATTTGGCGCAACAAGGATTGCCCCAAAACGTGTAGTCCCGTGCCAGCATCGAAAATTAAGCGTTTATCGCCCGCTTGCATTGATATGCAAGGGGTATTACCGCCGTAACGAACGGTGTGTGGCCCTGGACTGGGGATGCTGCCGCGAACGCCCCAAAATTGTACGGTAAATTGGTTCTCTATCCTAGACATGTGTATTGCTTGCTGGACTGAGCGGGCGATAATTGGAAAAATTGTTACCTATTCTGTTTCTGTCTAAGTTTATGCTGTCTCGCCAATTTTTCTAGAGGGAGGATTTCTTGGTAAAACAGCATACCCTGTTTCTGGCTGATTGTGTAAATGTTGATGAAATACTGTCAGTTAAAATTTTCCAGATTTTGGGGTGGATGTGTATCGGTTATTTCAAGAGTGCCCCTACGTTATAGCCTACATTTTTCTCTAATGTATTTAAATAACCTCAGTTTTGTCCTGATAAATCAAATTATTTCAGGAATATTGAATTCCCACTCAGACAATTTATCTAGTCCAGTTGCGTAAGTCAGATTGTATTGTAACGGGGTAATACTGATGTAGTTTTTACGTACAACCTGCACGTCTGTAGGTACATTTTCAGGCAGATTTAATCCGGTTGGGGGTTCCACATCCTCCATTACCTCTCCAGTTAGCCAGTAGTAAGTTTTTCCACGAGGATCAACTCGTTTATCAAATACATCAATGTAACGCCGTATTCCTTGACGGGTGAGAGTAACACCGGCAATTTCTTCCCACTTCACAGCCGGAATATTGACGTTGAGCAACATTAAATCTGGTAGTGGTTTTTGGGCTAATTGGTCTACGAGAATTTTGGCAAACTTAGCAGCAGGTTGAAAGTCTTTAGATGTGTGGCTCATAAGACTTAGGGCTATGCTGGGAATGCCTTCAATTAGACCTTCCATTGCCGCAGACACAGTGCCGGAATACAGAATTTCAGTTCCCAAATTCGCACCTTGATTAATGCCAGAGAGAACCAAATCGGGGGGAGTCGAGAGCAAAGCCCACAGCGCTAATTTGACACAATCTGAAGGCGTACCATCGCAAGCCCAAGCTTTGATAGCAGGATGAAAAATCCCTTCAACAATTTCGGCGCGAATGGGTTGGTGTAAAGTTAACCCGTGTCCAGTTGCCGATCGCTCTCGATCTGGGCAAACTACACTGACATCATGACCTGCCTCTGCCAAATAGTTGGCTAGGGTACGAATCCCCAAAGCAGAAATGCCGTCATCGTTACTAATTAGTAATTTCATAGTTATTGGTCATTGGTCATTGGTCATTTGTCATTAATCATTAGTTATTAGTTATTTGTTATTCGGCATTTGTCAATGTCTGAGGTCACAAGGGGCAAAAATATTTATACTCACTAAGTACACTGTGGCGAAAGTTTGCCTACTTTTAACAAGTTGTTCAATCTCCTTGTCTATCGCCAATTCTTTGTTAATTGAGATGTTAGCTGGATTTACGCGCCCCCTCGACTACCCCAATTGTCTCTAAAGGTTTGGTTTTGACCCTCGCCTTGGGCTGATGTTAATGGTATAGCTGTAGGTTTATTTATCGACCAGTTCACAGCTTTTGACTATAGACTAATGACTAATGACCAATGACTAATAACTAATGACTAGCAATTTAGAAGCTCAACTTTTAGCACTGCGGCAAGAAGGAGAAAAAGCGATCGCAGCCGCCGACACCCTAGAACGTCTAGAAGAACTCAGAGTTAACTATCTGGGTAAAAAAGGCGAGTTGGGGGCACTGTTGCGAAGTATGGGGCAAATGAGTGCAGAGGAACGACCAAAAATTGGAGCGATCGCTAATACAGTCAAAGAATCCCTGCAAACTAGTCTAGACCAGCAACGCGTCGCCCTGGAATCCGCACAAATTCAACTACAGCTAGAGGCGGAAACCCTAGATGTAACTATGCCGGGAATTTATAGCCCCCAAGGTCGCATTCATCCCCTTAATGGCATTATCGACCGGGCACTGGATATCTTTGTTGGTATGGGTTACACCGTGGCTCAAGGGCCAGAGATGGAAACAGATTATTATAATTTTGAGGCTTTGAATACCCCACCTGACCACCCCGCCCGTGATATGCAGGATACCTTCTACCTGCCAGATGGTAATCTTCTCCGCACTCATACCTCGTCAGTCCAAATTCGTTACATGGAAAGAGAAGAACCACCGATTCGGGTTGTGGCTCCAGGGCGAGTTTATCGGCGAGATAATGTAGATGCGACTCACTCGGCTGTTTTCCATCAAATAGAACTTTTAGCCATTGACGAGGGACTAACTTTTACTGACCTCAAGGGCACAATTAAAGTATTTTTACAAGCAATATTTGGCGATTTGCCAATTCGTTTCCGCGCTAGTTATTTTCCCTTTACTGAACCTTCCGCTGAAGTGGATTTGCAGTGGAATGGTCGCTGGCTGGAGGTGATGGGCTGCGGTATGGTCGATCCAAATGTACTTAAGTCTGTGGGTTATGACCCAGAAATTTATACAGGGTTTGCTGCGGGTTTTGGTGTAGAACGCTTTGCAATGGTGTTACACCAAATCGATGATATTCGTCGGTTGTATGCTAGCGATTTGCGGTTTTTGCAGCAATTTTAGGACTTATGTAAAAGTTATGTACTGCAAGCAAGGTAACAATAAATAATGACCTCAGTTTCCAGGTTAGATCAAGTTCTAGAAAGCATCGAAGATTTATCAGTAGATGAACAAGAAACATTAATTGATCTGATAAGTCATCGGTTGGCAGAACGGCGGCGTTCTGAAATTGCTGCTAATATCGCTCAAGCACAAGTAGAATATCAGACTGGTAAAGTGTTTCGTGGAACTGTTACTCAAATCATGGATGAGTTACGCAAATGAGAACTGTAGTTCTGGCATCATCGTTTAAACGAGCATTTAAGCGATTGGTACGACGACAGCCAGAATTACAAGAGCGAATTGAAGAGCGGTTAGCACTACTAACCGCCGATCCGTTTGATCCATTGTTGCAATCCCATAAACTAAAAGGCAAACTGTCTGGAGCTTGGGCGTGTTCAGTGGATTATGATTGTCGCATTGTCTTTAACTTTGTGCAAAATATAGAATCTGGTGAAGAGGAAATTTTGTTAATTGATATCGGCACTCATGATGAAGTTTACTGAATTGTAGGTGCTGTTGAAGAAACCAGATTTGCAGGAAATAGTGCGATCGCTTCTACTATCTTCCCAGATTTACACCACACAGCAATTACTCCAAGCCGGAGAAAGGAATACACCCAGCAAGGCAAAAGTAAAAAGTTAAAATTCACTCATAAAAAACGGTTTATAACTACTTTTGTATCGCTATCTTCAGCCAAATAATATGTGTGAAGCAAGTCCAATCGCTCCTCCTGCTAGCACCAACCAGGCTGAATTAATTTTAAATCTGAACACAGCGATCGCACTCAAAATTGCCATAATAATTGTTACCCAATCTACCAGTGCGGCTCGTCCTAATGTGTATGTGACTCCTGCCATTAATCCTAAAGAAGCCGCATTTACACCATCCAAAAATCCACTTGCCCAAGGAGATTGACGCAACTTAGGAACCCAAGGATTAACCAGCAACACCAGCATAAAAGCTGGCAAGAAAATGCCGATTGTACCAGCGATCGCTCCAGCATTTCCTGCTAGCAAATATCCAATAAATGTGGCGGTGGTGAAAACAGGCCCCGGTGTAAATTGTCCGATCGCTACGGCATCTAAAAGCTGCTGTGATGTTAGCCACTGGTTGCGCTCGACTAAATCTCGTTGCAGAAATGCCAGCAATACATAGCCACTCCCATAGAGAACACATCCAATTTTGAGAAAAAAGACAAAGACGTTAATCCAACTGACTGATGTAACTGCTGCTGTTGTACTCCCAACCTGCGCCAAAATACCTGACATAGGTAACAGGAATACTCCGCTTGTGTGTCCTCTGGCTTGCCAATTTTTTAGTAGCATGACAGCGATACCTAGAAAAATCAGCACTAAAATTTCATTCAATCCAGCTAAGTATGCTGCGATCGCTGCTATCCCTGCAATAATTGTCGGTACGTCTTTGGCTGCCTTTTTCCCCAAATTCCACACAGCCTGAATCACGATCGCAATAATTACAGGTTTAATTCCATAGAGCAGCCATTCTACCTGGGGAACTGTTTGATAACGAGCATAAATGGCGGCTAATGCCCAAACAATCAACATCGCAGGTAGAATAAAGCAGCTACCCGCAACTACTAAACCACGCCATCCGGCTCGTTCGTAGCCAATGTGAATGGCTAATTCTGTTGAGTTGGGGCCTGGAATCAAATTCGTAATTCCCAGTAAATCTAGCAGTTTCTCCCGGCTCATCCACTGACGGCGATTCACTACTTCATTGTCCATCATGGCGATGTGGGCAGCAGGGCCACCAAAAGCGATCGCCCCCAACCGCAAAAACACCGCCGCCAGTTCTGTTAATCGCTGCTTTTGTTGTTTGGGAGTCAAAACTTTATAGGAAACCACTTCTTGCTCTTTTTGGATATCCTCAGCTTCTTGTGTCACTATGGTTTTCCTGATTAATGATGATGACAAAACTAGAATATCGGATTTCGATAACGAAAAGCTATATACTTAGAAATAAATTTGTGATACTATGCCATTGACTAAAAAACACTGCAATACAATCGAGATTACGGAGTATGTATGTATGAGTGATGTCAAGAAAGTGAGCGATGAATTTTCGGCAGGTGGACAGCCAACCCCAGAGACACTAAAACAGCTTGCTGATGAAGGGTATAAGTCTGTGGTGAATCTGCGATCGCTTGATGAAACTGGGGTTTTAGCAGACGAACAGCAACAAGCAAAAGCCGTAGGTCTTGAATACGTCAATGTTCCACTCAAGTCAAATTCAGCCAACGACAACTTGACTGCAACAGTTCTCTCAGAACTACAGGGATTGCCGACTCCTGTATATTTTCATTGTGGTGCCGGTGGACGAGCCAGTGCCTTAGCGCTCATTGCCTTTGCAACTCAACAAAAACTGAACCGTGAACAGGTTTTAGCAAGAGCAAAAGAACTTGATATCAACCCAGATCAACCTCATCTCCAGAAGTTTTTAGAAAACCTCTAGTCAAATAATTTTGGATTTTAGATTTTAGATTTTAGATTTACCCCATACTTTCTTTGGGAGTTGAGTCAAGAATCTGAGATTTGAGCTAAAACGGGCATTTAATCCAAAATCCTAAATTTAAAATCTAAAATTCGGTGAAGGGATGATTTTACTACTCCTCGAACAATTCGCCAAATAATTCCCGTACCTTTTCTTTAGCATCCTCTAGGGTCATTTTTCCTAAATCGGTAGCTCGATAGAGTCGTCGGCTTTGCCGCCCCGATCTCTCCTCAACGGAATATAGATATCCCTTGCGCTCCATATCATGCAACATTGGATAGAGTGTTCCGGCACTGAGTTTATAGCCGTGACGTGCCAGTTCTTCAATAATACCTAGCCCAAAAATTTGCTCCTGAACTGCATGATGCAGAATGTGAAGCCGAATCAAGCTTGAGTAGAACTCTCTTCCATCCATTGAGCAAGGCTTTTACGACACTTAGAATTTCATTTTCGCTTATCGCGCTGGGCATTGTGGGATTTTTTTATCGAGGATGTTGGAGGCAGATAGCGCAGGGGTAGCAAGGGTTTAAGACAAGAACTCCAAAAATTCTAGTTTTGTGGCTCTTTTTCAAGAGGGGTTTGAATCCCCAACTGAGGTAAAACCTTCTGCCTCCTGCCTCCTGCCTCCTGCCTCCTGCCTCCTGCCTCCTGCCTCCTGCCTCCTGCCTCCTGCCTCCTGCCTTCTGCCTCCTGCCTTCTTCAATTAACTATTCCTGAATGACCGGGTATATCTGCCAAAGGTTCAAATCTGCCGCCTAAATATTTGGCGAGAAACTCTTCTGCGATCGCAAAGAAGTGCAACCGATTTTCTGGTCTTGCAAAACCATGTCCTTCATCTGTATAAAGCGCATATTTCACTGGTAAACCAGCTTGCTGCATTGCGTTGACAATTTGATCACTTTCTGATTGTTTCACTCGCGGATCATTTGCACCTTGACCGATAAGTAAAGGTTTTTGAATTCGGTCAGCAAAAAATAAAGGCGATCGCGATTTCAAAAATTCCTCTTCTGTCTCCAAGTTACCGACACGATGGTAAAGCATTGCTCTCAATGGTTCCCAATAAGGCGGTATAGTTTCTATCAGCGTAATTAGATTACTCGGCCCGACAATATCCACACCAGCGGCAAAAACTTCTGGTGTAAAAGTTAACCCCACTAGAGTGGCATAACCGCCATAAGAGCCGCCCATAATCGCAATCTTTTGCGGGTCAGAAATACCTTGTTCCACTAGCCAGTTAACAGCATCAATTAAATCGTCGTGCATTTTAGCAGCCCATTCTCGATTTCCAGCATTCAAAAATGCTTTGCCGTAGCCAGTGGAACCGCGAAAGTTTACTTGCAGAACAGCGTAACCCCTGTTAGCTAACCATTGCGCTTCCGGATCTAAACCCCAGGTATCCCGCATCCAAGGACCGCCGTGAACCAGGAGTATTGTTGGTAGATTCTGGCTAAGTATTCCCACAGGTGTTGTGAGGTAACCGTGGATAGTTAAACCATCCCGTGCCTCATAGGAAATCGGTTGCATTGATGCTAACTGCAAACCTTCGAGTTTGGGTTGGTTACTAAAAAGGAAAGTGCTAGTTTTCGATTCTCGGTTATAGGCATAGTAATAAACTGGACCATCGTCTGTGTTGTAAGCTAATAGCCAGTTTTTATCTTCCAAATCGCGGCTAATTAAAGAAAACTCCCCAGAACGTACCTTGGCAATTTCTTCAAAATCAGCGGCGATACTTTCGTCAATTACCTGCCATTCCTGTTTGTCTTTGTAGAAAGAAACTGCTTGGATAACTCGTGTTACAGGCTGAATGACTATCCCCATAACATCATACTGCTCATCTTGGGCGATCGCTGTTTCTTCACGGGTATCTAAGTCAACAGCTAGCAGACGTTGGGCGTTAGCATCATGACTGCCTTCAATATAAAGTGTTTTGCCATCAGCCGAGAAGCTAACAGAATTCCCTTGTTCTTCTAGTCCCCAGTGACGGAGAACATCCCACTCTTTATCCGTGGTTTCCCGTAATAACAAATCGTAACCACCATCAGGAGTACTAGCTATTGCTGCACGTACTTGGAAATCAGCGTCAGATGTCCAACTGATAATGTTACCGGGGTTATCGGTGTCGAACTCAACCGCACCATTTTTTAGATTGATGCGATAAACGTCAAACTTTTGGGGATTGTTCAAGTTCAACGCTACGAGTGCTTGATCTGGAAATTTAGGTTCCAGTTCCACAAGTTCGGCTTTTACACCTTGGAATGGCGTTAAGTCACGCACAATCTTGGAGTGGATATTAACCAAGTGGAGGTGAAAGTTCTCGTCACCATCCGAGTCCTGCATATAAATCAACTGGTCGGCGTTATAAGTCCAGAAGAAAATGCGGATACCGCGCTTTTTGTCAGCAGTTAGTATTTGGTCGTCTTCTTGTCCTATAGTTCGCAACCATACCTGCAAGACATTTTTCTCATCAGGGGCGATATATGCCAAGTACTTGCCATCAGGCGAGAGTTGTGGGCTAGTTTTTTCGGGATTCCCAAACAGAATTTCGCGCGGAATCAGCGGTGCTAGAGAGGGCGCTTGAGCAGATGACATATTTTTATCCTCTACTTGACTACCCTATTGTCACTTGGTGGTGAAAATGACAATTCATCCTATTGGATGAACCTGATTGGAGAATAAGGATAAGGCATTGATACTCGTGAACGAGGCTTTTAGCTCCATTCATCCACCTTTGATACTCGTGAACGAGTCTTTTAGCTCCGTTCATCC
>NZ_JAWJTF010000029.1:0-35573 GCF_048836525.1 Nostoc sp. CALU 546 | reverse complement strand
CTTTGATACTCGTGAACGAGTCTTTTAGCTCCGTTCATCCACCTTTGATACTCGTTAATGAGTCTTTGATACTCATTGACGGCAATTGTCGCAATGTCCGCAACGCAGGTTAGCTGCTTCTTTGTCAAAACCAAAGGCATTTAACAAAAACTGCCAACGACACTGCTTAGTTGTTAGGTATTGCTGCATCTGTTTAACAGCGTGTAATTGCGTCGGTGGCTGATTTCCGGCTTTTTGCCCAATACTGTAATGGAAAGGATCAAGCCAGTTTAGCTGACCGTTGCTATGGAGTAAAGCTAGCGCCGTAGCACCTTCGGGAAATTGTCGAGTTACAGCATTCACTTCTCCCTGTTTGGGTAATTTTTTCACAAGTTGCTGCGCTATTTGTTGTTGCGATCGCATTTGTTCTTGAAAAAACTCCTGTCTTTGCTTATCCCCTGAATCTAACCACCCTGTAGGTTCACTTACCAATGTCAACGCTTGGGCTGGTTTTCCATCCCTTCCAGCGCGGCCAATTTCTTGCACATATTCAGAGAGGAGATGTGGCGCGTGAAAATGTGCCACCCAGCGAACATCACTTTTATTTATCCCCATACCAAACGCACAGGTACACACAACAAAGGGGATTTTGCCAGTTAACCAGCTTGCTTCTACTTCACGGCGTTCGGTTGCACCCAATCCCGCATGATAACTAGCTGTGGCATAACCCATCTCTGCTAACCATTCAGCTAAATCTTCGCTATCTCGCCGAGTGCGAACATAAACTAATCCCGATTGTTGCGGTCTATTTTGAATAAACTTTAATAATTGTTGTTTTCTACCTCGTGGTGTCCAAGCAATGCGAACGCTGGGATGCAAATTAGGACGGTAGGGATTCAAGCGAAAAATCTCTGGTTGCTGTAATTGTAAAACTGTTTGAATAATTTTTTGGGCTGAGGGGTCAGCAGTAGCAGTAAAAGCGGCGATACTGATTTTTGTTCCTGGTGGTTTTGATTTGAGCAATGCCGGACGCACTGCCCCTAATCTGCGATAAGCTGGGCGAAAAGTATCACCCCACTGTACTAAACAATGAGCTTCATCTAAAATCAAACCATTAATTTGCAATTGCGGGTGACATAATCTTTCCCACACTGGCGCACTTAGCAAAGTTTCTGGCGATAAATAAAGTAATCTTAGCTGTTGACGTTCTAAAGCTTGCAGAGTTACACGGCGTTGAGATGAAGACAATTCACTATGCAAAAGTGCTGCTTTTTGATGGCTTTGTAGTAGTTCCTGTACTTGATTTTCCATCAACGCCACCAAGGGCGAAACTACTAAAGTTAATCCTGTTTGTAGGAGTGCAGGAAGTTGAAAACAAATCGACTTTCCTCCACCCGTAGGCATAATAATCAGCGCATCTTTCTGTGCCAATAAACTGCTGACAATTTCTCCCTGTGGCGGACGGAAATTTTCATAACCCCAGATTTTTTTAAAAGCAGCAAGAACTTCTTGCCAAGATTTTGTTGTAGGCTGATTCATAATCAATAGTAGATGCACCAATATCCTTGAATATTGAATATAGCCTCTGCTATCCAGCTAATGGTTCAGTAATTTCATCATCTTAGTTTGCAAAGCACTGACTGTAATAATGAATTAAAATGAATTATTATGCATCAACATATTGAATAAAAAATTCAGCTAAATGAACGAAGAATTAAAACACAAATTTTACATCAGCACTGATAAATCTAAATTAGATACTCAAATGATTCATGATTTTTTACAAACTTCCTATTGGGCTGAAAACATCCCGTTAGCTACTGTTGAAAAGTCAATACAAAACTCTTTATGCTTTGGACTTTATGAAGATAATCAACAAGTTGGCTTTGCCAGAGTCATAACTGATTATGCAACTTCTGCATTATTAAAAGATGTTTTTATTCTAGAGCCTTATCGAGGACAGGGTTTAGGAAAATGGTTTGTAGAATATATTTTGGAATATTCAGAACTGCAAGACGTGCAAAGGTGGTTGTTAGGGACAAAAGATGCTCATGGACTTTATCGCCGTTATGGTTTTAAAAATTTGACAGAGCCGGAAAAAATCATGATGCGTTTAAATCCTAATACTGATCAAGCATAAGTAAGAGCATATTTTAAAAGTATTAAACGAGTAGAAGTCGCTACTACACAAATATACGTGCTTTGCCGCTTACCGCAGGGTAGTCCATGCAGTTGGAATACCACAAAATCAAAGTTTTGCTAACCTACGGAAACAGGTTTTGTCTGTATAGCCGCGACTTCTAGTCGCCAAAGCTATTGATTTTGCGAATGGAAAGGACAACCACCTGCCGTTAATTTCTGAAGAAAGACATTATTATCAAAATAATGCTCTAAAGACTCAATCTTCAAATCATCAGTCACACGAGCAATACTAACTCCTACGATTTCTATAGTTTCACCTGTGGGTGCATAGTCTTTATAAGAACCATTAAATGTTCCCCAATGTCGCCACTTAAAGGTTACATTAGGCGGCCCGGAAAGGATTTCTGTTAATTCCCAAAGGAAGCCATTAGGAAAAGCATTGTGAAAAACTTGGAATGACGATTCAAATGTTTCTGTTTCAGAGCTATACTGCTCACTTTCACCTAAAAACAGATTATAAGTCCCTTCGGTTGCAACATCCTGAGCAGTGAATTGTTGTCCCCCATTGGTACTCATCTTAAACTTATCAGTAACAATCGAAAGCCACTGTTCAGGATTAGATTTATTAGAAGCTTCCATCTCAAAATTTCGGACTAAGTTTTGAGCGATCGCTTCTAAAGAACCTTCTGGATGCTGAAATTTACTCTCTTGATGAAGAAATTCATTGGTGTAAGAATAATCCGGGCGTTTTCCTTCTCGCCACTGTACTTCTTCATCATGAGCAATGACTATATCTCTATCTTGTAACCAGAGTGGCAATTCTGTTGTTTTTTCGCTACTCATACAAGTTGACTGATTATAAACATCGTTTTTCAGAATAAAGTTTTATGCATACAAGTCAATCAAAAAATTCAAAAAAGTAAACAATATTCATAATTAAATCAAATCTAATTGCATTACATTCCCTTCAGAAAAACCGAGGCTAGAGTAAACTGGTTTACCTGATGGCGAGGCGTTAAGAACTACTCGCGTACAAGCGATCGCTTTTAAATATTCAATTGCTCTATTAGTTAAAGATTTGGCAATTCCTTGTCTGCGGTAAGATTCTTCAACATAAACGCCCCAAATATATCCAAATTTGCGGTATTCATCTTTGAAAACATTGGGGTATAAACCTGCAAATAGTTGACAACTTACAGAACCCACAACTGTATTATCAACCTCTGCAACAAAAGCCTTGTAAAACAAATCTCGACGCGATTCTTCTATAAATTGGAGGGTAATATTCTGCGACTCTGGAAGAATATTACTCTCATCAACACCAATATCTAGCCACATTTGATAAAAGTGTTGTGCAATAACTGAATCTTCTTTGATAGTGCCTTCTCTAATAATGAGATGTTTTTCTGTCAGCATAATTTCCAACGATTTTTTGGAACTCACAAATAACTCCTCCCCAAAGTTGGCTACCGTGTACACAGAAGTCGAATTACCCCCCTTAGCAAGGGGGGAAACAAGAAAATCTATCAAGTTCCCTCCCCTTTGCAAGGGGAGGGTTAGGGTGGGGTAAAACCCTGATTAATCATCTATTTCAGACTTTCTGTGCAGTTACTTCCTCTAGCTTTTCTTGAGTTTGCAAAGATGCATACAACCTATTCAACGCATTTACATAAGCTTGCGCGGATGCCACAATGATATCTGTGTTCGCTGCATGACCAGAAAATACTTTAGATTCATAACGTAAACGAATCGTCACTTCGCCAATGGCATCAATACCAGCTGTTACTGACTGCACAGAAAACTCAATCAACTCGTTGGGCACATTCACCACCCGGTTGATGGCTTTGTAAACTGCATCCACTGGCCCAGTACCGATCGCAGCATCGGTTAATTCTTCACCTTCTGGGGTACGCAGGGTAACTGTAGCAGTAGGGCGGGCGTTGCTACCACAGGAAACTTGCACCAACTCTACCCGGAACAAATCGGGTGCTTGTTGGATTTCATCGTTAACGATCGCTTCCAAATCCCAATCAGAAATTTCTTTCTTTTTATCTGCTACTTCTTTGAATCTAACGAAGGCTTTATTTAACTCGGTATCTGACAGTTCAAAGCCCAATTCTTTCAACCGAGTCCGGAAAGCATTTCTACCTGAATGTTTGCCCAAAACTATTTGATTGTCTGTTAAGCCAATCAATTGGGCATCCATAATTTCGTAGGTGAGTTTGTTTTTTAACACCCCATCTTGGTGAATCCCAGACTCATGGGCAAAGGCATTTGCCCCAACGATTGCTTTATTTGGTTGTACTAACATTCCCGTCAAATTAGAAACTAAGCGTGAGGTTTTGTAAATTTGTCGGGTGTCAATATTTGTCAGCGATTCTTGAGAATCTTCTGGTCTGCCGAGATAAGGGTTAAAATATTGTCGCCGCACGTGCAACGCCATTACCAATTCTTCTAGTGATGCATTTCCGGCTCGTTCGCCAATGCCATTGATGGTACATTCTAGTTGCCGTGCGCCGTTTTTGACGGCTTCTAAGAAGTTAGCAACTGCCAAGCCTAAATCATTATGACCGTGAACGGAAACAATGGCTTGGTCGATGTTGGGGACATTTTCGATAATGCCCTTAATCATGGCTCCAAATTCGCTAGGAGTTGTGTAACCGACAGTATCGGGAATGTTAACTGTTGTTGCACCAGCTGCGATCGCTCGTTCTAACACTTGATACAGAAATTCTGGATCGGTACGAGCCGCATCCATCGGCGAAAATTCGATATCTGTCATGAAGGACTTGGCATAGGCTACCATTTCTTCGGCGATCGCTAACACTTCTGCCCGTGACTTCCGCAACTGATACTCTAAATGAATATCAGAAGTCGAAATAAATGTGTGAATCCTGGCATTAACTGCTGGTTTTAATGCTTCAGCAGCCGCTTCAATATCTGCTTTAATGGCTCTTGCCAAACTACAAACTACCGGGCCATTTTCTATCCCAACAACTTGAGCAATCTTCTTGACTGCTTCAAAATCTCCGGGACTAGCAAAGGCAAAGCCAGCTTCAATTACATCTACACCCAGACGCGCTAATTGTTTGGCAATAACTAGCTTTTCGTCTATATTTAAAGTCGCTCCGGGACATTGCTCTCCATCTCGCAATGTTGTATCAAAAATGATGATTCGATCGGTTTTGTTTGTCATTTGCCTTTTGTTCTTTAGTGTTTACGTGTAGCTCAATATATCTTCAACCTTAGTTTTTCTTTTACTCTTACTTTTGTAAATAATTGCTAAGGATATTAACCTTCAGTTTTTTCTATTTGATCTCTGATATCATTTAAATCTATATATCTATCAGTAGCGTTGCGTAACTCTCTAGCGATCATTCCTTCAGTTGATACTACCGTAATATGTGTATTTTTTGAGCGTAATAGTTCGATTGCTCTTTCAAAATCCCCATCACCACTGAATAATACTACTCGGTCATACTGGTCTACTGTATTAAACATATCTACAACAATTTCAATATCTAAATTCGCTTTTTGCGAGTAGCGACCGGAAGTATCATCATAATATTCTTTAAGGATTTTAGTTCGTACTGTATATCCTAGACTAATTAGAGCATCTCTAAAACCTCGCTGATCTTGCGGGTCTTTTAAGCCAGTGTACCAGAAGGCATTAATTAATGTTGTTTCTGATTGCTCATGTTTGAAGTATTCTAAGACTCGCCGCGGGTCAAAAAACCAGCCATTTTTTTGTTGAGCATAGAACATATTGTTTCCGTCTACAAAAATAGACAGACGATTCATTGGAGAACCCATACAAATTTACACCTAATAATATATATGAATTTAGATGGAACAATAGATTATAGCAATTTTCAAATGCCTTGTTTGCTAATATCTATAAAGTAGCTCTTTATCTATAGCTTTTATCCTACCTCTTTCAAGGCATAAAAACGGATGCAACATTGGAGTTGAGATCCTGGGTGCTAACCGTATTCACCTCCGACACTACAAGAGTCACCCGATGATCAAAATCTACCAATAAAATTGACCCAGTAACAGCATTCATCGCTGCATAACACTAAAGTTTACTCCTAAAGAGGTATAGCATAGGCTTAAGGTAGGATATAAGTTAATGCCCATCTTTAGGTAAAGCTTTCAGTCTCAGGACACGCTTTGTAGGGAGTACCAATATTGCGCCAAAGACAAAAGACGGAATTGGGACAGCTTTGGGTAGAGCACCCAGTTAGAAGCGTACTTGTTGGTTAGCTTAGGGTAAAATCTCACCACAACCAAATGCACAGGCAGAGGATATCTGGATCTGATCTATGAGACAATCACTAGTTGTAACTCATTCAACAAAAAAATAATAATTTAAGTGGTGCTTGAGTAGAAATTTCTTGGGGACTAGCTCTGCCAATAGAAGTTTGTTGATGAATAGAAGATACTTTACAAATGTATAAGATTATCATTTAAGTCTTATTTCAATGTGCTTACACTAAAACGTGGTCTGAATAAATAAAAGTGTTGGACTTAAATCAATTAGTAACACGACATGGCAGAAGAACCTACATCTACCTTAACTAAAAACTATGTCTCTGCTGCAAATAGACACTCAAGTAAACCGACAAAAGTAACTTCGACTGCATCGCTTCGCCAGTCCAGGTGGATGGTTCGCTTAGGTCATCTACTCGCTGGCGCTTGGGTAATGGGGGCAGCAGTTGTTAGTGCTTCTGGTTGGGAAGTGGTTCAATTGCTGGATAATCAGGTGTTTTCTGGCTTTATGCAAGTGCGTGGGCCGATAGTGCCTCCAGAAGATATCGTAATTTTAGCAATAGACGATCAGTCAATATCAGTTCCCGAACAGTACTATAAAACAGATCCAAAACAGTATGCCTACCTAGAAACACTGAAATCTTTTCCTTATCAGCGTGCTGCTTATGGCCAGGTAATCACAAAATTAATCAAAGCCGGTGCCCGCTCTGTAGCTGTAGATGTTGTTTTTGACTCAGCAAGCAGTTATGGAGCTAATGACGATCGCCAACTTCAGGCAGCATTGCAAAAATATGGTCGCAAAGTTACCTTAGCAGCTATCTATGAAAATTCTGAAACGCACCAAGGGTATTTTACGCAGCTGACAGACCCACAACAAATGTTTCGCACCGGGTCAGTGTCTATTGGCTCAGTTAATTTTCCTTTAGAAGTTGATGGAAAAGTTCATCGATTAGCGAGTGAGTTTCCCAAGTTATTAGGTGAAGATAATTTATTTAGCAAGAAGCGGCTATCCTTTGGTGAAGCAGCGCTGAGGGCAGCACAAGTAAATTATCCCCGACCAAAGGGCGATCGCATTTATTTTTGGGGGTCTGCTGGTACATTTGAGCAAATACCCTTTTGGCACGTATTCGACCCAGAAAACTGGAACACCTATTTGCAGCAGGGAAAGTTCTTTAAAGACAAAATTGTGCTGATTGGTGCAACAGATAAGTTAAACAATGATTATCATCCAGTCGCCGTTAGCAGTATCACTCAACCCATGTCAGGCGTGGAAATTCACGCCAATGCGATCGCAACTTTGATGACAGGTAAAGCGATCGCTCCAGGAATTAAAAATCCACCATTGCGGGGTTTGTTTGTGCTAATTCTAGTTGGCAGTACAGCGTTGATGATTAAAAGACGCAAGCGTAGCATCAATAGATTTCTGTATAGTCTCGCCCTGTCTAGCACTTGGTTAGTAATTAGTTATGGGTTCTTTGTCTATGGTCAGTTAATTTTTCCCACTACAGTACCAGCATTAGCGATCGCGATGATCGGACTTTGCTACCTGGGAACCTCAGTAATGAGGGAAAGCATCAGAAAACGCCAATTAGTAGATATTTTTCAGAAGTATAAAACTTCCCCCGTTGTCCAAGAGATTATCAGTCAACAATATGACTTACAATACCTAATCCAACAAAGGGATTTAGCCCTATCAGGAAAAATACTGGCTGGACGCTACAAAATTGTTAAAGTTCTCGGTTCCGGTGGATTCAGCGAAACCTACATTGCCGAAGATACCCAACGTCCTAGTAATCCGCGATGTGTTGTCAAACAACTCAAACCAGCCAACACTAAACCAGAAGGATTACAACTTGCTAGGCGTTTATTTAACTCAGAAGCCCAAACATTAGAAAGATTGGGAACACACGAACAAATCCCTCAACTTTTGGCGTATTTTGAAGAAGATGAAGAATTTTATCTAGTGCAAGAACAGATAATTGGTCATCCTCTAAGTCAGGAACTACCAACAGGTAGAGCAATTAATGAAATTGCAGCGATCAAAATTGTCAGGGACTTATTGCAAACATTAACATTTGTCCATGAAAACTACGTGATTCATCGGGATATTAAACCCAGCAATATCATCCGGCGACACTCAGACGGAAAACTGGTATTGATTGACTTTGGCGCCGTCAAAGAAGTCAGCATCAAACAACTTGATGAGCAAGAGCAAACCCCTTTCACCATTGGCATTGGTACTCAGGGTTACGCACCAAGCGAACAATGTTTTGGGCGTCCACACTACAGTAGTGATATCTATGCAGTCGGCATGGTTGGGATTAAAGCCCAGCCCTTTCAACGCGAACAAATGAACTATATGCTCTTTTTGATAATTCAAGTTGTGAATTGCTAGAAAAAAGGCATTTTTTAGCAATTACAACGGTTCAAACTATTGAATTAGATAAATTCATACATGAATTTATTAAAGTTCAGTAATGCAATCATATATTAAGAGATTTAAGAAGCTAAAATCATGATTTTTTACAAAAAATAAATAATAAAATTTCTCTGCTTGTACCATTTTTTACATCAGGTAAGCCAGTATATTTAATCAGTTATGTAGTCGTGATTAACTGCTTTTTTTATGAATTATTGTACTGTTCTAAGAGTCGATTAGTTGAAATATGTCCCTGTTTACTATTATAAATTACTGGTAATTTCGGCTTCTTTTTTCCTCTAGTCGCTTTGACAAACTGTTTGAGATTAACACCCGTTGCCAATTGTTGTAAAAGTTGTGCGATTCTGACTATTGAAACAGTTTTGAATATCTCCCACTCCGAAGCTGGAATTGCAATCATCATTCCTCTATATGTACCTTGAATCTCATCAACTAAATAAAAATCAGATAAACCAGCTTCAATTTTTTCAACTCCATGTACACCCCCTAGAGCGGCTCTTAATGTTGCGAGTATATTGTACGCAACTAACGCCATTGAAAATGAAAATAAAGCTGCTTTTGGATAAGCTAGAGTTTGAATTTCACCGTTGAAATTTTTAGTTACTGTTTGAAATAGGCTTTCTAGAGTCCAACGATTACGATATATTTCAGCTATTTTCGCTGCTGGTACAGCGCTTGGTAAATTGCTGAAAATTGCTATTTCCCATTCTTTATCTCGCGTTGCGACAAATAACTTTACTACAACCCGCCTTAATGTTAAAGCTTTCCCTTCGTAATTTATTTCTACCTTTTGCTCAAATAATTCTCCGGTTTCTGTTGAGCCTAATGGTTTTAATTCCTCTAGTTCTTTAAATCCCATCCCCTTATGTTGTCTGATTACAAAAGATGCTTTCTTCTCTTGAATCGTAAACAAAAACTTTAATGTACAAAAATTCCTGTCTCCACACCATAAATCTTGTGGCAAAACTTTCTTTAATACTGAGTCAAATTCGGAACGTTCTTGTGCATGACCGTCTTCAATGAGAAAAATATCTGTGACTAATTTTGACAATGGTTCGAGTACTACTATCGCTTTCCCCGGTAGTGCAGATGCCGCTAGATTTCGGATTGCTTTTAGTCTGTGGTCTGTTCCTTTCAAACAAGTCCCATCTACTACTTTCATGCAATACCCTGGCAATATATTTGCTTGCTCTCCACCTACTAATTTCACTAATTCAACTAAGTCTTGTGCTGTTTCTCTTATTAATGCTTGACTTACCCCCACCTCAACACCACAAAGCTTGTTATACAATGCTGTTGTACTTACACTTAAATTCGCTGCCCTCGCTTTATAAGCTGCATGAACTGATTTCTGCATTCCACATACCACCAAGCTCATCAAATCTACAAGACTTGAAAATAGCAAATCTTGTTGGTACTGCACCTGAGCATGTCTTCTAAATAACCCATCCATCCGCTCAGATGCAAATATATGTGACATTAATGCTTGTGCCATCACGCTTACTGGACTTTCTTTTACAAATTGCTCAAAGATGGAGGACAGCATTTTTAAGCACCCTGGTACTAATATGCCAAGGATACCTTGAATTCATCTTCATAACCTATATTAGGAGCGGGTTTTAGCCTTGGCTTTAGTAGTTCATTTGTTCGCATTGAAAGGGCTGGGATTAAAGCCTTGACTGGTATCGCACCCCGCGATCTAGAAAGAGATGCTGACGGTGAGATCAAATGGAGCGATGTCTACGGCGGTAAACTACGCTCTCAAGTGAGTCACTCCCTAGCTAAGATTTTCAGTAAAATGGTACTGGATGACTTCAAAGAGCGATATCAGTCTGCATCAGAGGTTCTTAAGGATCTTGAAGCTTTTGAAGCTTTTGACGATTTGAGAAGCACTCAAAGCAGATACCATATCCCAGAAGATGACTCATCAATGAATACTTTAGCCGAATTAGATCCTCCCACAAAATCTCCCTCAGAACCATTCTCAGAAACTCCTTGAACAGGAAGCGGGAACAGGGGTAAGCGGAGAAAATATTTTAAATTTCTCCGCATCTTCTTGAATCAATCCTGCACATGATTTAATTTAACGACAGAAATTCTTCTCCTGCTGTGGGATGAATGCCTATAGTTTCATCAAAGTCTTCTTTAGTAATGCCTTTGCGAATTGCCACGCCGAGACTTTGAATGATATCTGCTGCGTGTTCACCCACCATGTGGGCACCCAAAACTTGCCCAGAATCAGCATTTACCACTAACTTCATAGTAGTTGACTGACTTTGTTCGATTAACCGAGACAACAGTGGTTGAAATTGGGTGTAGTAGCATTCTACAGATTCACCAAATTTTTCCCGTGCCTCCGCCTCTGTCATCCCTACACTAGCCACTTCTGGACGACAAAAAACAGCAGAGGGGACATAATCATAATTTAGTTTTTGCGGCTTGTTACCAAAAACTGTATCGGCAAAAGCAATACCTTCTGCCTTAGCCACTGGAGACAATTGCACGCGGCTGGTGCAGTCACCCACAGCAAAAATATTTTTTTGGCTGCTGCGACTATATTCATCTACTTTAATGGCACCATCTTCGCCAAGTTCAACACGGGCATTTTCCAAACCAAGATTTTTGGTATTTGGAGCGTAACCTGTGGCAACTAAGATAGTATCTGCTGTAATTATTTCCCGTTTCTTACCAGTAATAGTTAACAACAAACTCTCATCTGAGTATTTGATTTCTTGAACGGTGCTGTTGGTAAATAATTTAATTCCGCGTTGACTCAAACCCTGTTGTACCGCAGAGCGAATATCATCATCAAACCCCGATAAAATCATCTCGTCTTTTTCAATTACCGTCACCTGGCAACCAAAAGCGTGCATCATGCTGGAAAATTCTACGCCAATGTAGCCACCGCCAATAATTGCTAAACGTTTCGGCAAATAAGGTAGCTGAAACATCTCGCGGGATGTGATGGCATATTCTATACCAGGGATTTTGGGCTTGAGGGGTTGCCCTCCCACAGCAATTAAAATTTTATCTGCTGTAACTTTGCGTCCATCAACATTGATCGTATGGGCATCGATGAAAGTGGCATGGTGAGAAATTAATTCAATCCCAGCTTTGTGCAATTGCTGAAAATATGATTGATTAATGGTGTCAATATGCTGATGTACTGACTTAATAAATAATGTCCAGTCAAAGTATGTTTGACAGTCACTCCACCCATAACTGTGCGCTATTTTATTTTGCAGGGCGAAGTCAGCGGCGTAAACAATCAGTTTTTTCGGAACGCAACCGCGATTTACACAAGTCCCACCGAGGGATTCTTGTTCGGCAATAGCGACACGTACACCGTAACTAGCTGCTTTTTTAGCTGCTGCCAATCCCCCAGGCCCAGCACCAATGACAAACAAATCGTAATCAAATGTCATAAAAATCTGTTCCTTTTTCACTTTTTGGAAAGCAGAGCTATTTCATCCCTTATAGTTATTCAGACAAAACTTAATCTACTGTCTTTGGGTGGACAAATTGAGATCAAACCATCCTGATATGTAGCAGATTGCTGCTTTCCTAGCAATTAGATTCAAAAGGAACAGCGTAGGCGCAGCCCAACCTAGGCATCGCTAAATTATTACTAAGTTATATTACATTATCTTGCCAAATAAGCATATTGTCTATTTTACAAGAAGTATAAGTGCGATCGCTTTGGGCGGGTGTGCGATCGCACTTGGGGCAGCAGCCATATTGAAAAACTGGAGATGTGTTGTTTACACATGGTTATGGGGAATTAAGTAAAGTTTGCATTTCCTGTGCATCCCTTGTCATTCCCAAGCGCTCAAAACTATTAATAGCCTGAGTTGACAATTCACAAGCTTTCTGGACACTTCCCCACCTTCTCTCCCAACGGGCAAGAGAACGTTGATAACGAGCTAGACGCCGCTTATTATTGCTGCTTTCGGCAACAGTTAAGCCTTGAATTAATAGCTTTTGAGCTTCATCGCGATCGCCTTGTTCAATGGCAATATCAGCAAGCCAATTTTGAGCAGAATTAATCACCCGATGCCAATGAATTTTTTCTGCACTTTTCATCACATCTTGAAATAGCTTCTTAGTTAACAAATATTCACCTTCTAAATAAAAGATTTCAGCCCGATGATAAAGCACGGGAATAAAATAGCGGATGTGCTGTCGCTCCTCTAGATTCGCCTCAATCACCAATTTTTCTTCTACCGCTAGCCAGTGGCGTGCATCTGTATAATTATTCTGTCGGATTCGCAGTCTAGCCACACTTTCGGCTAAGTCAGCTTGAACGCATGAATCTGCATGGTCGCGTAAAACCCATGCCCTCTGCAATATTTCGTCTGCTTGTGTGAGACTTTGGGGCGAACACTCCCGAATTAGCAGCCAGGTTTTGCGGATCATGAATTTTACTAAAGATGACCATTCACCACGTAGTTCTGATTGTTCTATCAGCCATTGCAACCAATCGAGGCGATCGTCCCAATAAGCATAGAGATTGGCGTAGTGGTTCAAGAGCAACCATAAATCCCTAACTTCTGCATAATGGTCTTGGTTTTTACACCAATAAAGTACTGCCCGTAGATTTCCTTCCTCTTCCTTTAACCTGTTGTAATGTATCCATTTTTCCCAATCTTCTCCGCCGTAACTGTAAGCAAAATCTAGATACCATCTCACCCAATGCATCCGTGCTTCTCTCTCAAAATCTGGGTAAGCAGCTAATTGTGCTAAAGCATACTCACGAGTCAGAGAGAGCATTTCATATCGCTTAGTCTCTGGGTTCAGATTCACTAACGAGAGTTGCTGCAAACGTACCAAGCCATTACTGACAGAATCAGGAGTAGATGTCAGTCCAGCAACTTCAGCCACAGCCGCTTGGATAGGAGCGTCAGGAAAAATTGCCAGTGACATGAGTAACTTGTGTGGTGGCTGTCCCTTCGTACCTTGCACAGATTGATCAAAGCAAAAACGAGCCACATCGCCTGTAGCGGAGGCTAACTGCTCCAATACGAAGTTTAAAGGGTAGCCACTGGAAACTTGACCAAGTGCGTAGACAATAGCGAGAGGGATTCCTCCAGTGCGATCGTAGAGTAAGCTAGAGTCTTCATCTTGGATAGTTATATTTTTCTCTTCAGCTTGTTGCTGAATCAACTGCAAACCATCATTCAGAGGCAAGTTTCGCAGACTGATTGGCAGCAGGGCAATTCGTTCGCGGGTAGTAATTACTACTTTGACGCAAATGGGTAAATTGTAGAGGAATTCTATAACCTCATCCCTGTCCTCTATAGTCTCCATGTTGTCCACAATCAGAAGCGTTCGCTGTTTAGAAAGACATTGGCGTACACGTTCAAATTGATCATTGGGAGGAGATTGAATAATTGTAGAGTCGTTTAAGGCATTGGCAATTACTCGAAAAATCTCGCGCAAGTTACGCTGTCCTTGCTGCCGTTGCAAAATCATATCGGGAATCAGTTCTTGTTGTTTGGCTGAAGTGAAAATAATTGCATCAAATTTAGGTGCATCAGAACTGTTTTCGTTACTAGCTTCTAAGCACAGATAAGCAGCTGCTAACACCAGCGCCGTTTTCCCTACGCCACCAATGCCATGTACTGTAATCATGTGAGCGCCATGCATCGGCGAAAGGCGTTCCAGTAGCTTTTTCATATCTGCCTCGCGCCCAATAAATTCTGTGTAGGTTGGTGATGGCAGATTGTGGGGAATAGAGGCGCTTTCAGTACTAGATGCAGCAACACCTCTGCGATATCCATATCTCTCTAGAATGCAAATAAGGTTGCTTGACTTAACGCTGTTGTTTGGTTCTCCTGTCAAAGTTTCAATATCTCGATAGATATTGCTCAATCCCACTCTTACACCAGCATTATCTCTGTACAAATCCTGACTTATCTTTGTCAAGCTATACCCACATAGCAACCCAAGTAACAAGTCTTTCTTAGAATTTTGCCTGTATCGTTCTTGAATTTTAGACTCCAAGTCAGTCAGTAAACGATCTATATCCCAGTCGTGTAAAACCTTTTGATACCAGGCTTTAGACAGATTCCCACGCTCTGACTGATCTGACATAAATATCACCCTATTAGTTCTGTTGTTAAATGTTGATTAGCAACATTTTAACTAACAAAACTTTGAGTATGTTGTATTAGTAATTTTTCACTAACAAATTTTTAACATTGTTAATTACCTTATTTAGGGTCAATTTAGTAGGCTAATTACTAAGTTCATAATTCTTGGTAACAGGCTGCGTATAAATGCAACATCTATCCTAATAACCAACCAAAAACTCAGACTGAATTATCGCTTTCAATTCTGACAACAAAGGAGTACTGAATGAATAAACTAATTCAAACTGTAAGTATCTTAGTTGGTCTAAAGCAAGCTCGACTTTATTTCCCTGAAGAAAAACAAGTCTGTGTATTTAATAAACTTCCGACACTTTACCGTGAGTTTACACCAAAATCTGTACAAGAATCAATCAACGAATTGCAAGAGCGATTAAAAACTCAAGATTTACTTGCAGAGATTACTGGTAAATTTGACTTAGAGACAGATGAGGCAGTAAAAGAATTTCAAAAAAGAAATAATCTTCTAGCAGATGGAGTGGTTGGCCCACTGACATGGGCTTGTCTTTTGTATCCAAAACTTTCTCGTAGTCAAAAAACTAAGTCCCCAGAATTAAGGAATGCGGTTAAGGAACTGCAAACTATCCTTTATGATGAAGGATTTTTGAAAAAAGAACCTACTAGCTATTTTGACAGTGCAACAGAAAGAGCGGTGAAACGCTTTCAAAGAATTTATGGATTGAAGAATGATGGCATTGTTGGGGCAGCAACTTGGGCAGTATTGCTGGGAATGCGACAAAAAATTGATAAAAGCTTTCCGAGGTTAATTTATTTTTTGTCGCCGCAATCATGGTTTTTATGGGAGCAATTTTTGATGATTTGTTGCATCCTATTGGGTATTTATTATAGTCCTATACCAGGTCAGACTCCTAAATTCACTACTGCCTTAGCAACTGCCTATGGACTCACCTGTGTAGTACCTTTTCTGTTAGAAAATTTACCAATGAAGCCTTCACTTAAGCCTAGCTTATCTCTCTTGCAATATGCTCCTTATGTATTAACTGGTATCTTTTGGAAACCAATTATCAATTTCTTGGGGCAATTGTTTAATTAACCATTCGATTAATGAGCGATCAAATTTTTGCGTTATGCCTTTAAAAAATTGCGATCGCTTCTGTCCGAGGTAAGCGATCGCACTTTTTGAGAAGTACAACATAAATACATCACTCTAATCGCTCCCGCACTTCATAGTCACCTTGGGGATATCTCACCAGAGGATCATCTTGCAGACAACCAGGCGTCTGTTCAAAAAAACCAGGAGGCCACCCCAATTCTTCAGGTGTTTTTACCTGCACTGGTGCTTCAATGTTAACTTTTGCTGCAAACACCTTCAGAGCATCAACAATTACTTCCTCTGGCGAAGCATACTTACCACTTTCAATCTGAGTTTGGATGAATTACTCTATTTCTGGATTTAAGAACACATTCATAGATTTATTTTCAAGGGTGCTTTTCCATAACTATTTTAGTCTGAGGTGAGATCGTAACTGAAAATTAGGCTGTTATTTATATGTTTTGGCTCAAAAGTGCGATCGCACATCGAAAAAACCCTAATCTTACCCATCGCTGAAATAGAAAAACGACCATTCAAAAATTAAATCGCCTTCTTCTTTGCGCTCTTGCGTAACGAAAAAATCAAACAAAGGCGGGTGCGGGGATTGAACCCGCTAATCCCCACAATGGTGGAGACATAACCGATAACCCTAATTCTTCGGCCCCGAAAGGCAAGTTGCGAACAAGGATAACCCGCCATGAAGTATGAAGGATAAAGTGTTTCATCCTTTACCCTTCAGCAATATCTACAATTCACCCGTAGCTAGCATTTGGATGATCCGAGGCGTACCTGGATCGAATCCTGCCAAATCCCAAGACAGCGAATCTTCAGGATCTACCAAAGTAATTTGGTAAGGTGTCAAGGTGACATACACCGCCTTGACGTTAGGATTTACCTTTTTGCGGTACTCCTTCAGCGCTTGACTTGGATGCTTATACCCAGCCCAGCTTTCCGAGTCAGTCCAAAAGCAGACAACATCCGCCTTGAACTTATTCTTAATCATCCAGTCATAAGCCACAGATGCATCCGTTCCACCAAAGTTTTGGTTGCTAGCTTTGCGAACCGCAGAACTAAAACTATCTTTGGCGGTGATACCCAATTCCCGGAATTCGGTAGCAAAGCCGCGAATCATGTAGTTTTTCTCTGCTTTTGCTGTCACCAGCGCCATTGTGGTGGCAATTTCACAGCAAGTTAGTCCCATATCTGCAACCATGCTACCCATAGAACCAGAAACGTCTACGGCGTGCATGAACACTTTACCTGTGGGTTGCACAACATCAAAAGACAGTTCAACCGCCTTTTCTAATATGTCTACAATCCGAGGAACTGGATTCCAAGTTTTCTTACTGCGTCCTAATGTTCCACCAGATTCATAAGTTTTGAGTGCTTTCAAAACATCAATAGGATGGATGCGACCTTTACGCAGATGTTCTCTACGATTAAGAACTGCTTCCACTTGCAGCAAATTAGCGTTTTCATCGGCTCGTAACACACCCAGTTCAGTTAAAGAACCTAAGTTACGTAACATTGCACCTATTGGCATTTCCTGAAATAGCAGCTGCCAAGCAAGCTTATCCATTTTGCCCACAGGTGCAGCCATTTCGTGGGTTAAGCGTCCTTGGGAAATAGCTTCATGGGTTTGGGTGGGATTCCGCTTGAGCCACTCATACCACCAAATCTGCGCCAATGCCTCTGAGGGGATGTCTGCTGGCAATTCTTCCCAGCCTCTAACTACCCACTCAAATAGTTGACGGTGATTTTCTGTAGGCGGTTTGACATGGAACAACCGCAACGCATCTCGGTGGGAGAAGCCTTGACGCTGTTGATATTTCAACAGTTGATAAGCCAAGCCTTTGACATCTTCCCTTGAGAGCCAAGTTTTACCAGCTTCCCGCACTACTTTGCCAAATCCCCGCAGAGATTTGGTGTAGTTCAGCCATTCGTAGAAGTGGCTACCAGTACGGACAATTTGCGGGAAGATTTCACCAAATGCCTGTTTTGCTTCTGGTGTTTCACCCATAGACAGCAGCACCAAAGCTAATATAGGCGCACTGTTATTGATGGCGCGTCCATCGCTAGCATATAGAATTTCTTCTGCTACACGACCAGGATTTTCGGCAACAGCTTGTCTGACAACTGTTACAAAATCTTCAGTTAATTCCTGTTTACCAGCGTAGTAAGTGCTTTTTGCTGTGCCAACCAACAAACAACGGCGCAGCATCTTCCAAATGCCAGCATCAAACATCCAGCCGCCGGAACCTCCCTGAATCATCTCTGCTTCTCGTCCGGGGATGGGCTGATTTTGTGGTGTAGTTGTCTTCTTTTTAGTGAAAAAATTGTAATTCATCGCTTCATCTCCCGGCCCTTGCGGGCAAAAATGAAAGGTGGCAGAGCGAGATTTGTAGCTTGCTTCCCGTAGGGTACCTGCGACATCCGGCTTATCAGGCGATAACCCTAATTCGTCGGCCTTTTCAGGCAAGGTGTGAACAAGGATGTTTTTCGGCGCTCTACCAACTGAGCTATCTGCCACATGAAAATTTTGGATTTTGGATTTTGGATTTTAAATTTAATCCAAAATTATTTGGTGTAGTGGAGCGGGATTTGAACCCGCGACCTCTCGAACCCTAATCGATAACCCTAATTCGTCGGCCTTTGCAGGCAAGGGGTGAACAAGGATGTTTAGCGCTCTACCAAACTGAGCTACCCACCACATGAAATTTTAGATTTTAGATTTTGAATTTTGGATTTTAAATTTAATCCAAAATTATTTGGTGTAGTGGAGCGGGAATCGAACCCGCGACCTCCCGCTTGGCAGGCGATAACCCTCAATTCTTCGGCCTTTTCAGGCAAGGGGTGAATAAGGATGTTTAGGCGCTCTAACCACTGAGCTACCCACCACATATAAAGTTATGAGTTAAGAGTGAGGAGTTATGAGTTAAACATTTAAAATTTGTCACTCAGCACTCTATTTTGCTGTAGCGAAGTAGGATTTTTACCTACACCTCCAGAAGTTTGATCAAGGGTGTTTTAGTTATATGCGATAACCCTCGATACGTCGGCCCTTCCGGGCAAGGTGGGCGCTCTGCCATTTGAGCTATCCGCTACTGGTGAAAGCTAACTCCCTAATGAAAGTTGACTTGTATTATTAATGTAGTATATGTATTATTTGTTGTCAAGAGGGTGGCAAGCTAATTTATAGAGTTGTTGATTGAGTTGAAATGAAGACAGGAGGCAGGAGGCAGAAGGCAGGAGGCAGAAGGGAAGAATTTGGTGGGGATTCAAACCCCCACCTTCAGGAGTGGCACTGAATCAGAGATTTCAGTGGGGCACTCAAACCCAAGCTCGCTCCGGTCGCGGCAAAGGACAGGAGGTAGTATTCCTCCTGCCTCCTGCCCTCTGCCTTTCTTGTTGTATTCTCTCTGGGAAAAAATTCTGCGCGTAGTTTACCGCCGTAAGCATCGCAGACCAAAGCCTATAACACCTACTGAAGAAAGCTTTTGCCGGCAATTTTGCCGCAACTTTGCCAAAAGATACAAAAAAGTGTGCCAATTTTTGCCAATATAATAATATTATTTCTCAAAATTCACTTGGCAAAAATCGGCATGAGTGAGAAACCCATAGAAGATAACGGCAAGGCTTTTCTCGTTCTACTTTTGCCCATCTCGTTTTTGATTATTTTCCTGGTTGCCACATGGAGAATTTTACTAGCGCTAATTGTGCTGGTAATTGGCTTCAAGCTTTGGCAGGAATATCAATGGCAACAGTGGACTCATCGAGTTAACCCCATTTTTCATCAGTTAGTTCGCGAAAATCAAGGCAGACTTACGCCAATGGACTTGGCAATCAAGGGCAATTTTCCTGGAACGACGGCAAAACGCTACTTGGATGGTAAAGCTTCGGAATTTGGTGCCAGTATAGTCAACTCTGAAGAGGCGGGGCAGTCTTATTACTTTATAACTGCCAGCATTCTTGGCAATATTCTTGACAGTAGTGAGCCTGTTAAAGAACTTCCGGCTCAAGCAGTTACTAAAACTGCGCGATCGCTCTTAGCACCACCACCACCAACCCCACAGGAGGAAGAACCAGAAACAGAATCACTCCCACAGCCAACTCATGAGGAAGCTAAACGATCGCTGGAAAAACAGTTAATTTTTGGCTCTCTGATCCAATCTGAACTTGCTAAACGGCTAAATGTCTATTCCAGCACGGTTTATAAACGGCGAAATGATCCAGAGTTTCCAGAGTGGAGTCGCAGCAAAGACCCTGATGGCATTGCCTGGACATACTCGGAAAAAACTAAGGAGTTTTTCCCAGTGGAGGAAGAAGGATAACAATTCAAAATTCAAAATTCAAAATTCAAAATTAGAATTTTGGAATTTTTGTTTGTAAACCCACAGCTTCGTTGATGGAATTTAATCCGTTTTGTTCTAGTAGAACAAGTAAACCTGCTAAAATTCGGCGTACCATCAGTGGGCCTTCGTAAATCCAGCCAGTATAAACCTGAATCAAACTAGCACCAGCAGTAATTTTCTCCCAAGCATCTTCAGGAGAAAAGATGCCACCAACGCCAATAATCGGGATTTGTCCTTGGGTTTGCTGCCAAATAAAACGAATTACCTCAGTGGAGCGATCGCGCAATGGTTCACCACTAATTCCGCCAGCTTCTTCCTGGGGTGATTTGCCTGTTTGGTCAATCACCTGGGTTTTCAGTCCATCACGGCTGATGGTGGTGTTAGTCGCAATAATTCCCGCCAGTTGGTAGGTTTTAGCAAGAATTATAATGTCAGCGATCGCTTCCCATGATAAATCTGGCGCTATCTTGACAAAAAATGGTTTTTGTGCAGTATTTTCTTGTTGTAATAAATCTAAGATGGCACTGAGCATAGAAGCATCTTGGAGCGATCGCAATCCTGGTGTATTGGGAGAAGAGACATTAACAACAAAATAGTCTCCCAAATCCTTGAGTAAGCGAAAACTATCGAGATAATCCTGTGCGGCTGCTTCTAGGGGAGTCACCTTAGATTTACCCAAATTTATCCCTATGGGTATTGACTGAGTTAACTCCTGTTTTTCATGTGTCAAACGTGCCGCCATTGCTGCTGCACCAAGATTATTAAAGCCCATCCGATTGAGAGCAGCTTTATCTAACGGTAGGCGAAACAAACGAGGACGCGGATTTCCTGGCTGTGCGTGAAAAGTTACAGTTCCTAGTTCCGCAAAGCCAAAACCCAGATTAGACCAAATGCCAGCAGCGACTCCATCCTTATCAAAGCCAGCTGCTAACCCTACAGGATTTGGAAAGTTTAGCCCAAACAAATTTTGTTCTAGGCGGGAATCGTACAGACATAAAGATTTTTGTAAGCGTTGGTTTGCCCAACTAGCAGGGGTTTGCGATAGCCAGCTAAAAGTGCGAATAGTCTGCTGGTGTAACCATTCTGAATCGGTTTTTACCAGATTGAACAAAAGCGGACGAATAGCAAGTTGATAAATATCCATTTTAATCCTTAAAAACTACGCGAATTCGGTAGACCGCCGCGCTTCCTCTTTAGCTTGTTGGAGTTCCTCTTTAGCTTGTTGGAGTTCCTCTTTAGCTTGTCGGAGTTCGTCTTTGGCTTGCCGTGCTTCCTCTCTAACTTGTCGAAGTTCTTCTTTAGCTAGCCGCACTTCTTCAGCAATCTGCCGGGTTACTTCCGCAGAATTTCTCATGTCTTCAGCAATCTGCCGCATTTCTTCGGCAAAATTTCTCATTTCTTCAGCAAGTTGTCGCTGCTCCTCTTGTGAGAATCTGACATCTTCAGCAGCCTCTCGCTCCTTTTCTTGTAAGAGCCTGGTATCTTCAGCAGACTCTCGCTTTTCCTCTGAGATTTGTCTCTGCTCCTCTAGAGCATCGGATGAAGTTTCGCCCATTTCGCTAGCACTCCATAATCTAACTTCAACCAACTCGTTACTTAGAACTTTCAGCAAACACCCGTGGCAATATTACTCAGGGTGCTTTTCTGGGCATCTTATATATTACAAGTTATGTTAACCAATAAATCAGATGGGGCAGCCGCAAAAACCTATAGCCGCCGAACAGCAGATCCTCTCCTTGGGACGTGTCCTCCAGAGCCTCAGAGAAGAAGATGATGTTGACGTTCTGATTGAAACTACTATTTCTTATCTCAAGGAAGAGTTTGACTACAGACTGATTTGGATTGCTCTTTACGATCGCCTAAATCACATATTATTCGGCAAAGGCGGCATTACACCTGATCATGACACGAGCTTTTTACGCCAAAGGGTTGTTCTCAGTCCTGGGGATTTATTAGAGCAAGTGGTGATTGAACAGCATCCCTTGGGTATAGCTGATTTACAAACTGAAATCCGCGCCGCCGAATGGGGAAAAATTGCCGAAAAACTCCACATCCAAGGAACGATTATTTTACCAATTCGCTATAAAGACCGTTGCTTAGGCTTGTTGTTACTGGGTTCAGAACGTTGGGGCTACCTACTGACAGGAGAAACAAAAGCACGTTTGATGATGGTTTTAGGTGAACTGGGAGCAGTGCTTTATCAAAATGAGATGCATAAGCAGCAAAAGCAAACCAAGCGAACTGACGAGCCATTATTAGAATTGCTGGAAAATTTACGCACCCTCAGTAACCTGAATCAAAGACTTGAAGCAGCGGTACAAGCAACTCATAAATTTGTCTCCCCCAACCGAACAAATGTTTACTGGTTTGAGCGGGAAGGGCGCTACTTTTGGTGTCGAATGAGCAATCAACTAGTCAAAATCGATCGCAGTTCCAGCAGTCAGCAAGCGGCGGGAATGACTGTACAAGAGTTGAGCGACTTTTATTATGCTTTGGCAGTTAACCAAATTGTCTCCATTGGTGATGCACGCAGTTCTTTGAAGAGTCATTTTACGGCAAAATTGCTGCAACGGCTAAAAGTGCGATCGCTTCTGGCCGCTCCGATAATCTGGCAAAAGAACTTAGTCGGTTTTCTGGCGGTGGAAAGCAATGAACCTCGCATCTGGACAGAAACAGACAAAAATTTCGTCCAAGGTGTTGCTGGTTTAATCTCACTGGTTGCACCTACCGAAAGTATGGAAAGCACCATCAAACAGATTCAAGAAGATGCCCAACTGACTAGCCAAGTTGCTCAAGGTATCTATAGCGAACATGACCTTCAAGAAACTTTACACAGCTGTGCTAAAAGAGTTTTAGCTCGACTAGGTGCTACCCGCTTTTTGCTGTTGCAGTATGACTCTGAGCAAAATAATTATCAATTTATTTACCAAAGTCAGCCTCATAATCGCCGAGCGTTGACATTTAGCCTCAATATTCTTAAGGAATTAGATGGGCAGCTTTTGCAACGTTCAACTCAAGCGGTGGAGATTGAAAACTTAGATGAAGACTTACGCTTTTTTAACTGGCGTCCCTTGTTGTTAGAGAATGGTGTGCGATCGCTACTTATTTGTAAATGCACTCACGGTCAAATACCAGCACCACTTTTGGTCATCACTCACGAAACCCATCGTTCTTGGACAACTCTGGAAAAAGAGTTGCTGTGGGCTGTCAGTCAACAGATTGGCGTAATTATTCGTCAGTGGCAATTACACAACCGTACCACCCAGCAGCAAAAAACTTCCCAGGCATTTGAGCAATGCCTACGCATCCTGACACAATCCCAGAACAGCATCGAGGTCGAAAAAAAACATTTAGAACGTACAGCACTCGAACAAATAGTATCAATTTTGGGTTGTCCCTTAGCAGTAATGCTATCCTGGTCACCTGGTGAAAGGTGGGCAGAAATTATCCCTGGAGTGATTGACAATAGCCTATTTGGAGTTGTTTCCGATGCATCTATTTCTATTCAGTCTGAAGCTTTAATTCAGTGGGCACTTGCGACAGAGAATTACTTGACTTTGAAGGTAGATAATTTACCCCCGGAAACTCGAAAATGGTTGAACGTTCCAAACAAAAGTCAAATTTTGGTGATGGCATTACGTACCAATGCTGATTATGAAACCACTGGTGTAGTCTTGTTAGTAGACTATCAAGAGCGTCGCTGGTCAGAACAAAACCTCAGTGCGACTGCAACTCTGATTTCTCTATTAGCTTGGTGGCGTCGTGAAAAGCAAATTACCCGACTTTTAGAATCTACAACCGAAGAATTACGACAACTCAACTGGTATAAACATCGGCGTTTAGAGGAAATTCAAAGAATCACGGCGCTTTCCCTTAAACAAATACATGATTTGGGGATTCCTGCTAATGAACTGACTCAGATGCGCTACCAACTATTGCTGCGGCAGTTAGATCATACAGCCACCTCTATGAGTGGAATGCTTAAACTTGAGCATTGGCAGCTACATATTAGTTGGGAAACTATGCCCATAGCCAGTTTACTGAAGCGATCGCTCGAACGGATTGAAAACTTACTTAAACAACAAAAGCTGTGGATTGGTGTACATGGCTTGGGACAACCCATTGATGAGCAAGAGTCGCCAAAGAATTCTTCATTAGTCAGGGGTGTTCCTAGCTCCAGCGCTCAATCTTCAATGGCGATCGCTGGTGATATTGTCAAAATTGAATTAGTTATCCATGAATTATTGGTTACCGCCTGTAACCGTTCTCAAAGCGGTGGCAGAATTGATATTTGGTGTCGCCGTTTAGATGCGACAAAGCCCTCAGATACAAAGCATTATTCTACAAGTGGAGGGGCTGAACATCAGACATCACTAGAACTGTCGATTACATATAATGGTGCGATCGAACCACAGTTATTAACAGAACTACATGATAATACACCCAAGGATGTCCTTGCTCCCTCCAACCTCGACCAACCACCAGCTTTACATCTGCTAATCTGCCAAAATCTCATGCAGGAACTAGGAGGAGAGTTGAATTTCTATCAGTTACCAGATAATCGAGTAGTTAGCCGGTTGCTGTTACCGTTAGTTGGTAATGATTCTTAGTATTGGGTTTTCAACCTGCTAGAGTGCGCTCTGATACTGAGTTTGCTGTAGGTTAAGTTTAAATATTGATTGATGAATAGCGATCGCTAGTTCAATTTTCATCAAATCAAAGGCGGATATTATTATAAAGAATCATCAATTACACTGGTTTAGCCTAGGCGTAGCCCGTCGCAGACATCGCAAAAATTTGACCAGCCAAATACTCATGGCGGAGTTCGCTTTTACTTTCTGCTTTTAAATATTTGGCAACCAAAAAAATGCGAATCGGCGATCGCATAACTTTAAATCTGGTTTCTGGCTATCTCTTTTTAGGAGAGAGTTCAAAAATAAGTCTAAAGATAGATTGACAAAACATTTATTTGCCGAAAATATCCTCCCTTTGTAGCAAACTGGTTATAATTATTTTCCATCTCCCTCAGAAATCAAATTCTCATCTACACAGTATTTATATGGGACGTGTTCGTTCTAAATCTGACCTACCCACAAAAATCTGTCCGGTATGTCAACGTCCTTTCACATGGCGTAAAAAGTGGCAAGATTGCTGGGACGATGTGAAATACTGTTCAGAACGTTGTCGTCGTCGCCGTTCTGAAGCGCAAACTTAAAGGGACTGGGGACTGGGGACTAGGGAATGAATTCTTCCCAATACCCAATCCCTAATACCCAGTCCCCAATGAAACCAACCGCAACACAGACGCAAATAGCGCAAGAGATTAATGGAGTTACAGGTGCAACCTAAATTAATTATTCATGGAGGGGCTGGTAGTTCTCTCCACGGTAAAGGCGGATTGGAGGCGGTGCGCCGATCGCTCCATACAGTCATAGAAGAAGTCTATTCTCTACTATTGTCAGGAGCAACTGCCTCTGAGGCGGTGGTGCAGGGTTGCCAAATGCTCGAAGACAATCCCCGCTTTAATGCTGGTACTGGTTCAGTACTGCAATCTGATGGGCAAATCCGCATGAGTGCTTCTTTGATGGATGGGGCATTAGGGCGGTTTAGTGGTGTAATTAATATTTCGCGGGTGAAAAATCCCATTGAGTTAGCGCAATTTTTACAAAGCTCGCCAGACCGAGTGCTATCAGATTTCGGCTCGGCTGAGTTGGCGCGAGAAATGCAACTTCCCAGCTATAACGCTTTAACTGATTTGCGGTTACAAGAGTGGATGCAAGAGCGCCAAGATAATTTTAAAAGTACAATGGCTGGCGTGGTAGCAGAACCCGAACTTTTAGAAACTAGCAATGCCGGACGCGGTACCATTGGTGTTGTAGCTTTAGATACTTGTGGTAAACTAGCTGCTGGCACTTCTACTGGTGGTAAGGGCTTTGAGCGGATTGGACGGGTAAGTGATTCTGCGATGCCCGCAGGTAATTATGCTACTAGTAATGCTGGTGTGAGTTGTACTGGGATTGGGGAAGATATCATCGATGAGTGTTTAGCTCCCCGGATTGTGGTGCGTGTTACTGATGGTATGTCCCTGAAGGATGCTATGCAGCGCTCCTTTGGAGAAGCGCACCACAACAAACGAGATTTGGGAGCGATCGCTTTAGATGTGAGTGGAGCGATCGCTTGGGGTAAAACTAGCGAAATCTTACTCGCCGCCTACCACGACGGCGAAAAAGTTGGTGACACCTTGGAATGGAATGATAATGAATTGATTGGCTATTGTTGAATCAGTTCCAGTGCTTCGGCTAAAGTTTCTTGCTGGTCAACCATTTCAGCTAATTCTTGGGCTTCATAACGCCCCTCAAAAGCTTCTAGCGCCGCTCTTTTCAGTGCCACTTGATATCCTTGTTGCAGAATATCGATTAATTCTGCTTGATTCAAGTAAAACCCACCGGATTTGCGGCGCTTGTTTATTTTGTTGATTTCCCGCACTGTATTTTCTATCGAAACATCCCAAGAGCGAGTAGAACGTTTTTCAGCCTTTTGTCTAATTAAATGGATGAGCAGAATTACACCATAACTATCAATTTTATTGATTTTGTCACTGAGGCTCATTTCTTCTAACTCATCCACCAACAGCAGCGCCTCATGGATTTTGCCTTGTTCTAGAAATTGCCTCAGTTCTAGCAATTCTTCCATCTGCTAAGTCACCTCAAAAAGAGCGCGTGGCAATCCTGACTGGCGAATAATTTTTCCTCATCTTTTACCTTTAGTTAAATCAGCTAATCTGATGATTTAATTATCGCTTTATTGGCTTTTCTTGCGCCAAGCTGGTTTCACTACCTGACGGCTACGGGCAATCACCAGAGAATTATCAGGCACATCTTCTGTGACTGTAGAACCAGCTGCAATATAGACATCATCTCCCAAGGTAAGTGGAGCTACTAAAACACTATTAGCACCAGTTTTTGTGCGATCGCCTATTTTGGTACGATGTTTCTTCACGCCGTCATAATTGGCAGTAATTGTACCGGCACCAATATTCACCTGATTGCCGACAACGGTATCACCTATATAGGACAAATGGGCTGCATTTGTGCGATCGCCTAATTGCGTATTTTTCAATTCCACAAAATTCCCGACACGGCAACCAGCACCCACTTCTACGTTACCGCGCAAATGAGCATAGGGGCCAATTCGGCTGCCTGTCTGCACAGTGCTATGTGTTACTACTGAATACTGGACTGTGACGTTTTCAGCTAACTGGCTATTTTCAATTAAACTACCTGGCCCAATGTGACTTCCTGTTTGAATCACAGTATTTCCCCGTAGGTGAGTTTGGGGTTCAATAATTACATCCGGTTGCAATTCTACAGTTTCATCAATGGTGATGCTTGTAGGATCGATGAGGGTAACACCCGCTAGCATCCATTTTTCTTTGACTCGTTTTTGCAAAATTTCGGATGCTGTTGCCAGTTGCAAGCGATCGTTGATGCCGAGAATTTCTTGGTAATCTTCCACATCCACTGCCATAACTTTTCCTACCTGAGTTACGGCATCGGTAAGATAGTATTCTTTTTGGGCATTGTTTGCCTGTAGATGGGGAAGCACTTTTGCCAAATCTGGCCAGCGGAAGCAGTAAACTCCAGCGTTAATGCGGTGATTTTGTCTTTGGGCAGCACTACAATCCTTATGTTCGACCATTTGCTGCACAATATTTTCATCGTTACAAAAAACGCGCCCGTAGCCGGTGGGATCGGGTAAGTGCGAGGTAAGGATGGTGGCGGCGTTTTGATTTTGGGCGTGAGTTTGTAACATCTGCTTGAGGGTTTCGCTGCGTATTAACGGTAAATCGCCGTTAAGTATCAACAAATCCCCTGTGTAGTCTTCCAAATGAGGCAGTAATTGCTGGATCGCATGACCTGTACCCAATTGCACAGTCTGTTCGACAAACTCCAAACTGGGAATTAAATGCATGGCGGCTTGCACTTCCTCGGACTGATATCCCACAATCACGATTCGCCGTGAGGGCGAAAGTGGTTCTACACTGTCGAGAACTCTCTCTACTAGCGATCGCCCACCCAAAGAATGTAAAACTTTCGGTAAGCGTGATTTCATCCGTGTGCCGCGTCCCGCCGCTAGAATTGCTACAACTACCATAATTAGCTATCAGCTATCAGTGAAATTGTGATTAATGCTGTTGGTACTTTGAATACAGGCTCAAATCATACCAGCTAATTATAGAAGACTGAAATTATCAAAGGAGTCAGAATTTAGGAGTCGGGAAAAATTGACTCAGCAAAGGCGCAAGTTACAACAATAGCTAGAAATTGAAATTATTCCCTACTCTCTTTCTTTTCCATGACAAGAGCGAATAAACTCTGCAAACTGCTGCATTAGTTTGGGATTACGCCAACCGGAATCAGTTTCTTTTTGCATCACTGAAAGTGCTTCTGCTGATGTAAAAGCTTTTTTGTAAGGTCGTTCGCTGGTTAGGGCATCGTAAATATCAATTAACTGAAATACTTGCGCCAGGTAGGGAATATCATCCCCCTTGAGTTTATCAGGGTAGCCTGAGCCATTCCAGCGTTCGTGGTGATGACGAATAATCGGAATTACACCCCGCATACTGCGTAGTGGTTGGCAGATTTTTTCCCCAATCAAAACGTGCTGCTGCATGATTTGCCAATCTTCGGGGGTGAGTTCGCCTTTTTTCAGCAGCACTGCATCGGGAATACCTACCTTACCAATATCGTGGAGATAACCACCCCACTTTAAATCTCGAATTTGGTAGCGTGAGAGGCTGAGGTATTCACCAAAAAATTGTCCCAGTTTTACTAGGCGTTCACAATGGTTGCCCGTATTGGGATCGCGACTTTCAATGGACATGGCAATGGAAAACAGTACTTGTTCGGCATGGTCTAAATCTTCATTCAGACGCTTTTGCCGCACCAAGGATTTTACACGCGCCGACAGTTCCACCCGATCAAAGGGTTTGGTGAGAAAATCATCTGCACCAACCTCAATTCCCCGGATGCGCGATCGCCTGTCATTTAAAGCTGTAATAAAAATCACCGGGATTAGTCTAGTTTGCTCATCCTGTTTAAGCAATTGGCACACTTCAAATCCATCCATTCCTGGCATCATTACATCCAGCAAAATCAAATCTGGCTGTTTTTGAGTTACCAATCCCACAACAATCGAACCACTGTCTGCCTCAATCACTTCGTATCCTTCCATACCCAAGAGGGCAACAGCAGTCATCCGACTGGCGGCATGATCGTCAACTACTAAAACCTTCGGCGGATCTAAATCAAACCCATTCACTTTAGAACCTTTGGCTTGTAGTGTTATAGAAACCCGTGAATCATCACCACAACTAACATCAGCTTTTATCCAAGAAGACAATGCTTGGCTATCTTCAAGCATAAGGTCTTCTTGAGATAAGCCTAAAGAATAACCCTCCACATTTTGCGATCCTACGGTATTATTTGAACCGATACTCTTCACTGTGTTAATGGGGTTTGACCCACTAACAATTTGTTCTGTAAAGCCTGTATGGTTGGATTTCCATTGAATCACAAAGGCACTCCAAGTTTTTGCACAAGTTAACAGTGTTAGATTTCAAAAAAAAATTAATATTCGATTGTATCTGAGCCAGAGTTTTCATAGGGATTATGTGTGATATCAAACTGCCTATCTGAGTTTTTTGCAGTATGTATCTTTTATGTTACGAACAAGGTGTATCTTGTTGTCAAATTTTTTGCTCGTAATTCCAGTATGATGAATTTTCATAAATGTTAAATCAGGTTTTTTACGGAGATTATTTAAGCGAGGAGCGTCAGAAAGCGTTATAATTTAACACTTTATATTGAGATATCGGGTTTTGAGTGTCAAATATTTATGGTAATCATTAGATATAAATATTTTTACTTACTTAGTTATAGCAATACTCAAGTACTGCCAAGCTGAATGTGATATTAAATACTATCATAAAAAGAGGCTATTTGGCTTATGAAAAGGAGTCAGAATTCCGGAGCAAAGCCGGAGACGCTCCGCCTCTGGTCAGAATACCCCATGTCTGAAGTCAGGGGTTTCAAGCAAGGAATACTTTTTTCTCCTCCACGACTGAAGTCGCTTGCTCTAGATCATGATTCATCCACCAGTCGCACAGAATTCAATTCTGTTAGCGGATAACTAAGGTTTAGCCCATTCTGACTCCTGAATTCTTTTTCGGTAAAAACTCGTTGCGTGACTATGTATGTGGATAAAGAAATCAGAAATTTTGCCAAAAATAATGTTTATTTTGTCTGGAATTAAGGACTAACAATGGGGCTTGTAGTTGCTCAGGCGTAGCCTGTCGTAGATATCGTAACCGAACTACAAACTAGTTCCCAAAAAATCTCTAGCTTGTTTTCCTAATAGCCACCTTTTTCGCCAGCCAGAGGTAGGTTCCAGCGAAGAGATTTCTTGCTCTTGTTGTCGCCGCATCACTATGACTTTGGTTGGATCGCTCAATTGAGGATCGCGATAAGGAATAGCAGCACGAGTTAGCAAGTGTTCTTTTTCAGCTTGGGAAAGGGTAGTGAGTGCTGAGTGGTTTTGAGACTCACCACACTGAGAGTGTGCTGCCACAGTACCAGGCGATCGCCTTCCCACGGGTGGGGTAGAACCTATGATCAAGCCAGCAGATAAAAGTGCTGTACGTACAGCAGCAGCACAAGAATAGGTGGCTAATAAACCATCTGGATGTAAGCACAATGACAGCTGTTTAATAAATTCAATAGTCCATAATTGAGGACATTGAGGTGGTGAAAAGGGATCGAGGAAAATTGCATCTGCCCAGAAACCCGACTGATGTACTAGCTTTATCGTAGTTCTAGCATCGCCAATTAGTAGCTTTGCTTTCAGGCGAGGTGTTTGCACTTGATGCTCAAAAGCTAGCTCTTTCAAGATTTCAATATGGTTACAGTTCCAATTGTCGAACAAGTTGTGAGCGATCGCAGCTTGTGATACTGCTGGATTCAGTTCTAAACCGATTACTTCCACACAGCAACTAGGATTCACTGCCCAAATCGTCTGCAAAGCAGCAGCCGTGTTATATCCTAGACCATAACAAATATCCAATAGTCGTAAGACTGGTTTTTGCGCTGTTATAGCCAGTTTAGTCGGTTCCACAAACTTGGAAAAACTCTCCTGCTGCGCTCCATAATGGCTGTGAAAAGATTCACCAAACTCTTGAGAGACAAAGGTGAAAGAACCATCTGCTGTTAGCTTAGGTGTAAAATTCTCTAAGTCTGTCATCTTACAAAAAAACTAAATAATGCCCCATGCCAAATTCCCAATTTGTTGTTTCGCCAACTTGGCTATTTGAACATCTAGATGATCCGCAAGTCGTTATTGTGGATTGTCGCTTTTCCCTAGCCGATCCACAACTAGGACAACAACAGTACCAGACAAGTCATATAAAGGGTTCATATTACCTAGATTTGAATCAGGATCTTTCTAGTCCAGTAGGTAAGCATGGTGGGAGGCATCCTTTACCTAACTCTAATGATATAGCGAAGAAATTTGCGGCGATTGGGGTAAATTACCAAAAAACTTTAGTTGTAGCTTATGATGATTCGCGCTTTGCCTTTGCGGCTCGTCTGTGGTGGCTGTTGCGCTATCTCGGACATGAGCAAGTAGCAGTACTGGATGGAGGCTTTACTGGATGGCAAAAAGCTGGGTATTCTGTTACAGATGTTATTCCTCCCGCCCGAATAGGTACGTTTGTAGCTCAAGTACAAACAGAAAAGGTGGTAGATATTACAGCCGTGAAAAGCCGGAAAGATAGCCACGAGGTAGTATTAGTAGATTCAAGAGAAAGCGATCGCTACCGAGGCGAACGAGAGCCAATTGATAAAATTGCTGGGCATATTCCCGGTGCAGTCAACTATCCCTGGCAAGAAGTTACAGATTCTTCCGGCTACCTACTTCCTCAAGAGGAACAACGCCGTCGCTGGGAAAAGCTAGAAACAGCCGAAGAAATCTTTGTATATTGCGGATCTGGCGTTACTGCTTGCGTAAATTTACTTTCTTTAGAATTAGCTGATATTACCAAAGGTAAACTTTATGCAGGCAGTTGGAGTGATTGGATTAGTTATATGTAGTAATTAATGATTATTTTTTAACAAATGACAAATGACAAATGGCAAATGACAAATTTCAAAACCGACCTAATTGTAAACTGTAATTAATACTGAAGAACCAGCCATCAAAATCAATGTTTTCGGCGGTTGAACTACCCAAACTTGCTCCAGCCTGTAAATTCAGATTACTAGTCTGGGATATTCGGTAATTTAAGTGCCCGAATAGCCGATGAAATTGGTCTTCTCGATCGCGCTGTGTAAAGTCTGAGAAATTACCCTGGTAGTTAATACCAACCTGAAGAGGCTTTTGCAAGTAGTAGTTCAGAGACACCCAAAAGGTATTGATTATCCGACTCCGACTTGGGGGATCAGCAAAATTTACACTCAATTCGTAAAAGCTATCTAGGGTTAATCTTGAAGTTAAGGGATCTCGCCGTCCTAAAGACAGTTGTAGGGAATTCTCATTTAAAAAGCGATCGCCAGCTTTAAAGCCATCTGGGCGATCGCTGTTGTTGGCATAAAATAACTGTTGATTGCTCCAAGTGATTTCTCCATACATCCGCTGGGATAGATGTTGGTAAAGACTGAGATTCAATCTCACCTGGTTGTAATGATATTGTGACTGATTTATGTAACGAATGAGATTGCCATCAATTGAGGCGTTTAAATAAGTCTTAGATGTCAAAGGGAAATATGCAGAGGCTAGTGTCAGTCCAGAAATAATTAAACCATCTTCTATAGGACTATCATCTGAGGAAAAAATATTAGTCGTCTGAAAGTAGCCTACACGCCCCTGTAGGTAGCCTATGGGTTTAAAATTCTTAGGTATGATGGGTTGTTCTATGGGTGGTAGCTGCTGTTCTAGAGGTCGTAACCGCACCCGCAAACCCAATTCGCGATCGCTATCAGACTCAGGTGGTTGTTTTGGCGATCGCAGCAGTTCTATTAGCCTCTCTAGCCTTTGAGAATAATCTATCTCAGGTGTATTTAATAGTTGCTCTTTTGAGTCTGAAGGAGATGTTGGCAAATTACTTGGCTGCGATTCTAGCTGTGGCGGGTCATTTTGCCTTTGAGCATTTTCAATTTCTTCAGTTTGGACTGGAGTTTGAGGTGTTTCTGGTGCTTGCTGTGTCAGATTCAACGGCATCTGAGAGTCTAAAAAATGCGACTCACTCGACTGCTTGCACAAATAGTTAATTGCCTCTTGTTCCAATTTCTGACATAACCGTTTATAACTTACCTGTGTGCTTACTAAACTGTTAGGACGCGAAATATCTGTATTTGCAGATTCTGCCGCATCTACTCTAATGCAACACCAGCTTCCACCACTGGATGCTAATAAAATACAAAAAAACAAATTTTTCCAGTTTTGGAGTCGCATCTGGTTAGATCGCGTTGATCGCGTTTGGCAAATGTAGACCCACAAGCGGTATCGGAAGTTCCGATTCCGAATAGGTAATTGACTGCATCTATTTTAGCCTTGTAGGTATATACTGAAACTACAAACTAAAATTGTTGCTTTTCGGATTTTTTCTCACATTATTTTGTAAAACTGAAATGCCCCTATCAAGTTTTTGCTGAAATTTAGTGAAATATAGCCAGTGAGTAATCTCACAAATATAATCTAGCAACTTCTTGTTATGCATAACTGATAACCCTTTGGCTGAAATGATTAGAGAGGATTATATATAACGTACTCATGATTTAATTGTTTATATCAAATGCTAACTTTTGAATCGGCTACAGACTTTATTGCAAACTAACTAATGTCAGTTTCAGAATAAAAAATAAAATCAACTAAATACATATTAGTAATTTGATTTTATTTCTGAACTTACTTGCGTAGAGAGGTAGCGCAGAAGAGAAAACAAGGTAATAAGATAATATTGATTTTAAAAAACATGATTTATCTAGTTTATTTCTTATCTCCTTTATTTATTAGAAATAAATGAAAAATCAAATAAAGTTAACTAAAAAATCCTGTAAAAATTAGAATTTAGATTAAATATTTATTTTTTTTTGTATTAGTTGAAGCTCAAAAATTATGAAACTATGTTTTATAAATCGTTTCCATTATTGGTGATTAGTTTATGGGCAGTTATAGTACTGCCTTTGCCAAATCGGGTAAGTGCCATAACTCCTCTAACGCGAGCAGAGATTCAGAACCTCCGCAACATCGTACAACTGATACCTAAAGATAAATTGAAGAAACGTCCTGCACGCAAGTTAGATGCAATGACTCCTGGGGATGGGTTGTCAACTGGTAGAGCTTCCCTAGCAGATTTACGTTTCAATGATGGTTCTTTGGCACGAGTTGGAGAACAGGCGTTATTTCAATTTTTACCGAAGACTCGTGACTTTAAACTGTCAAATGGGACTGTGTTGCTGCTCATCCCACCAGGACAAGGACAAACACGTATACAAACACCAAATGCAGCAGCAGCAATTCGTGGTTCAGCATTATTTGTACGCTACGACCAACAAACAGACACCACAATAGTGGGTGCGCTAACAAATAGCGGTATTGAAGTTTCTAACAAGGAAGCTTCTGAAACTCAGGTGTTGGAAGCAGGGCAAATGGTGATTATAGTTAAAGGGAAATTTGATAGGTTATATGATTTTGATCTGAGAAATTTTTATGAAACGAGCCAACTGGTTCGAGAACTTGATTTGAACAGGCAAAGTCCTGTGCCTACACCTGATCCTGCAATCACCAGTGTTCAAGCCGAAACTGTTGAGGCTTTGGAAGCACAGCCACCGATAAAAGGCGAGGGAGTATTTGAAATGAAGCTAACTCCTACACCCGACACCCCAACTAAGATAACATCCGACACCCCAACTAAGACAACATCCGACACCTCAACTAAGACAACATCCGACACCTCAACTGAGACAACATCCGACACCTCAACTGAGACAACACCAGTCACCCCAGTTAAGACAACACCAGTCACCCCAGCTAAGACAACACCAGTCACCCCAGCTAAGACAACACCAGTCACCCCACCCAATTCAACAACACCAACCACACCACCAATACACCCAACACCAGTCACCCCC
>NZ_JAWJTF010000122.1:1617-27217 GCF_048836525.1 Nostoc sp. CALU 546 | reverse complement strand
ATCGCTGCGAACATGACTGTCACCCCCGTCAAACCTCGGGAGTCAGCTACAGGTAAGGAAATCACCACCTTCAAGGGGCATAGCAATGCGGTCATTAGCGTCGCATTTAGCCCCGATGGCAAGACCATCGCTTCTGCAAGTGATGACAAGACCGTCAAACTCTGGGATGCAGCTACAGGTAAGGAAATCACCACCTTCAAGGGGCATAGCAATGCGGTCTGGGGCGTCGCATTTAGCCCCGATGGCAAGACCATCGCTTCTGCAAGTTATGACAACACCGTCAAACTCTGGGATGCAGCTACAGCTAAGGAAATCACCACCTTCAAGGGGCATAGCGAAGGGGTCTATAGCGTCGCATTTAGCCCCGATGGCAAGACCATCGCTTCTGCAAGTTATGACAACACCGTCAAACTCTGGGATGCAGCTACAGCTAAGGAAATCACCACCTTCAAGGGGCATAGCGAAGGGGTCTATAGCGTCGCATTTAGCCCCGATGGCAAGACCATCGCTTCTGCAAGTTATGACAAGACCGTCAAACTCTGGAAGGTGTACCCAAATAACCTAGATGATTTAATCGTTTACAGTTGCGCTAGGCTAGGTGTTTATTTAAAATACAATCCGAATGTGAGCGACAAGCAACTCTGCGATGGCATTGGTAATAAGAGCAATTAGAATGTTCCCTTCGACTACTTCGGCTACGCTCAGTACAAGTCCGCTCAGGGAACGTCTTGTTTAGGGAACGTTTTGTTTAGGGAACGGTTTCGCTCAGGGAACTCGAAGCTGCCTGAGCGAAGTCGAAGGCAGCACTCTCTGCAATGGCATTGGTCTAAAGAGCAATTAGAATGTTCCCTTCGACTACTTCGGCTACGCTCAGTACAAGTCCGCTCAGGGAACGTTTTGCTCAGGGAAATCAATTACTGCTACTGCGATGCCTGCGGCGGTCACTGAGCTTTGTCGAAGTGCGGGCGTAGCCATCGCACTTTCGGTATTTTGGAGCGATCGTACTGATTAAAACAGGCGATCGCTTCACTGGTATTTGCCGATCTAAATATTGACTGCTGTTCAAATTTTACAAGAATTATGAAAATTTAGCAGGAGGTGTTCCCTTCGACTTCGCTCAGGGAACACTTTTTTTAATAGAAAGCGATCGCGCAAATCAATTTATGGCTTATATGTACATTCTTGAATGTGCTGATGGTAGTTACTACACGGGTAGTACAAAGGATATTGAGCGGCGGCTGTGGCAACATCAACAAGGTGAGGGCGCAAACCACACGGCAAAACGATTGCCTGTGAAGCTAGTTTTCTGCGAGTATTATCAGTCTGTGGTGGATGCTTTTGAGCGTGAGAAGCAGGTGCAAGGGTGGAGTCGAAAAAAGAAGCAAGCTCTAATTTCAGGGGATACAAATTTGTTGCATAAGTTAGCCGAATGTCAAAATGAAACTCATTACAGTAGATTGCCTAACTTCGATACTTAAACACTTCGGCATGGTTCGACTCCCTTCTCTACGAGAGGCTACGCTTAGTGGTTGAGTCGATGGGGGATATTATTCCCCGCACCTCTCAGTTAGATCCGTGCGTACCCGTTTCCGTGTACACGGCTCCCGATGTTCTTAGCTTGCGCTTTTGCTCATGTGTTTGTAATCGTGACAACTCTCGTGAATTGCCTCTAGATTATTTTCCTTCCAGTTGGTGTGATTTCCGTCGATGTGATGCAGGTGAACCTTTTCTTCACCGATGAATTTCAGACCACAGGAAGCACATCTATGGTTTTGCTTCTTAAGAGCTTTAGAGGTTGCTCCATCATAGAGCTTACTGTTACGTTTGCTCCAATAGGTTATGTCTCCGTCGTAAGGTGATTTAGTTCCTTTGACAGGGATGTGTTTGTTTTCGGAGTAGGAAACTTTTGGAAACGCTTTATCTATCAGTTTTTTGCTAGAGTAGCGTGTTTGTTTTGCTTCCTTGTTGAACACCGTGTAAGCTCTGTGACTCATAAACCAAAGTGATAGCTTTGACCCGTCCATCTTGCAGAACTTATGGTAATTTCTCCAGCCTCTAACTACCGACGCTAATTTCTCAGCCTTTGTGGTAGCACCATAGTTCGAGTTGTTGACGATGTGTTTTACTTTCTTACGGAACGCTTTGAAGTTATCCACTGAGGGATTGCATCTAAACTTTCCGTTTTTCTGGACTTTGAAGTGCCAGCCAAGGAAATCAAACCCATCTGTCGCAGCGGTAATTTTGGTCTTCTTTTGGCTTACATTCATTCCGCGTTTGCGGAGGAACTCGCTGATTCTTTCAAGTATCTCTGTCGCATCATCTTCGGGTCGGAGTATGATAACCATGTCATCCGCGTATCGGACTGATGGTTCGGTGATATCACTGGCTGAGGTTTTGTCAGTGATTCTCTGTCCTTTATTCTCGTGGTATCTGTGTATACTCTCAATCCCATTGAGCGCGATGTTAGCTAGCAAAGGACTGACCACTCCCCCTTGAGGTGTCCCCTGTTCAGGGAATTCTGGGTTGACTCCAGCCTTAAGGCATCGGAAGATACCGAGTTTTAGTCCTTTGGGGGCGATGAGTTCGTCCATTATTGCTGAGTGATTAATCCTGTCGAAGCACTTTTCAATATCGAGTTCGATTACTCGTTTTTCTATTCCGTTGGAACTAGAGCTAAGGTTTAGGAAGATGTACTTTTGTGCATCGTGGGCGGAGCGCCCAGTCCTGAACCCATAACTCCTGGCGTGGAAAGTGGCTTCGTGTGCTGGTTCGAGTACGTACTTTGCTAGGCATTGCCAAGCTCTATCCGCGATGGTGGGTATCTTAAGCATTCTGATAGTCCCGTCCTTTTTGGGGATAGGGATTTCTCTTAGTCCTTGATGTTTCCAATTTCCGCTGTTCACTCTTAGTAATTCTTCAAGGTTGAAGCGTTCCTCGAATGAGAGGGATTTCTTCCCATCAATACCAGCCGTCTTTTTACCAGCATTTAGCTGAGATACTTGTCTTATTGCAAGAAATCGAGCCGAGGTGGATTTTAGAATGAGCTTTTGGAGTGACCGCGCTTTCCGCTTGTCTCCAACTTGAACAGCTTTAAATACGCGCTTTTGAAGGCGGAAAAGATTTCGGCGGAATTTCTTCCACGGTAGGGCTTTCCAAGATTCACTAGTTTTGTAACTGTGTCTAATCATTTTCTCTTCTCTAGTTTGTATTCTCTGAACACCTCAGTCCAATTACGGACTGTCCTATCCGAACTGTGGGGATTCCTCCGCTCGTCTGGACTACCTGAGATTCGACCGTCTCAAGACCCACAATTCGTTTTTCTTCGTTCCCTCGGAGAGATTGATTGTTCCGTTAGATGTAGCCAATTCAACTACTGGATTCCCTGGACTCTTGCCGTTACTCGACGCGTGTTCGGCGGGAATAAACTCCAGTGAGGTCAGGGATTTTGTGTTGCGCCCTGCCTGCAAATAAGTCGTTTTTCTAGGCTCTGTTTCATCGTAGGAACTCCCTGTTAGCGCCAGTGTCAACCCGCAACGGTCGTCTGATTGCGCCCTGTTCCCAGCTTCACTCTACAAGAACCGAGCTTGTTCGGTGTGGGCAGATAAGGAGTCAATTCTGAGTCTGAATGGCAAGACTTGCACTTGCATCTGACCGAGAGTTCAGCCCTTAGTGACAGTAATCTGCTGTCAGGCTGGTTTAGTTATGTACGGACTGGTTACCGTGATTCACTAAACAACGAATCGCACGCATCGTTTTGCTTAACCATCACCACAATGCTCCCTTCGACTTCGCTCAGGGAGCAGACTTCGCTCAGGCAGCAGATTTCGCTCAGGCAGCAGATTTCGCTCAGGCAGCAGACTTCGCTCAGGCAGCAGACTTCGCTCAGGCAGCAGACTTCGCTCAGGCAGCAGATCAGGTTTCTACCTTCCCTGTAGCAACTTCACAACGCTCCCTGAGCGAAGTCGAAGGGAGCAGATCAGGTTTCTACCTTCCCTGTAGCAACTTCACAACGCTCCCTGAGCGAAGTCGAAGGGAGCAGATCAGGTTTTTCCTTTCCCTGTAGCAACTTCATAACGCTCCCTGAGCGAAGTCGAAGGGAGCAGATCAGCTTTCTACCTTCACTGTAGCAACTTCCGTCTTCACGTTTCCGTGTTTCGCGCAGCCTGTAGCAGCTTCCGTCTTCACGTTTCCGTGTTTCGCGCAGCCTGTAGCAGCTTCCGCCTGTCCTGTAGCAGCTTCCGCCTTGACATTTCCGTGTTACGCGCAGTCTGTAGCAGCTTCCGCCTTCACGTTATGAGAAACAGACTTGTGTTACAGCATCTTCCCTTAAATAGAATCCGCTTTTAAGGCAAAGCAATGCGGTGCTTAAACAATAAATGTGGCTTTCATTGGCAAAGAGTACTATAAAATACCTAACTTTTAGACTTTTTTAGAAAAATCAACAATTTCACGTATGACAACTTCTTCAACAATTGTCCACTATAGAATTATCAGTAATTTAGAAAGTAAGTATTAATTATGGCGAGATCGAAACGAAATTCACGTACTCTTGGCAAAGCTGAAGTACGTTTAGCAAGCATTAAATCTATTAGTCCAACTCTCGATGTCGGAGAGAGCTTAACAGTCAAAGATTATACTGAAAAAATTGAAAGCCTCCGAAAATCTCTGGAAGCGTACAATACCACCCTCTCTACTATTGATGTCTTACTAACCCAAATCGTCGAGAATGAACAAGATTTGGCAGACTATTCAGAGAAAATTTTGCGTGGTATTGCTTATAAATATGGTAATAATAGCCATGAATATCAGATGGCTGGCGGGACTCGGAAAAGCGATCGCAAGCGTGCTGTACGTCAAAACGTGGTTTTGTCGAAGTAAGTAGGCACATTACTGCGATCGCATCCCAAGTGCAAAGCTGAATCAACAGCTTGAGTTTGCGAGGAATGCGATCGCCATTGAGTCTTATAGTAAATAGTTCCAAACTCTACAAGGCAAAAGTTTGAGGAATTGTACAACTTTTTTATTTATCAATATGACAAATTTTTAGAAAATTGTACAACTTTCTTTTTATAAGTCGCGTGAATGTCAACGATAATATAAGAGTTACAAACTGCAAAATTGTACAACTTTTTTATACTTATACACTTAATGATAAAATGGCTTTTGAGGAAGTGCAGATCGCTTGCAGAAGCCATTTTTAATTATTACCTATCAGTTTTCCATTACTCTTGCAATTCACACCAATTCACTGAAAAAGTTGCGGTTCCAAAAAAGCCTGCAATACTCCATACATCTACCTTGAATTTTAAGAACCTATGCTTACTCAAGATAAAAAACAACGCAACTGGAAACCCATTATCAAAGCATTTGAGGCTGTCCTTGGTAAAAATGGTGTGGTGCAACGCCGCGAAGAACTCATTACTTATGAATGCGATGGTTTAACTGGTTATCGTCAACGTCCCGCTGTGGTGGTGTTACCCAGAACCACAGAACAAGTTGCCCAAGTGGTAAAGATATGCAATCAATATTCTATACCCTTCATCGCCCGCGGCTCTGGTACTGGTCTATCTGGTGGCGCTTTACCAGTAGAAGATTCCGTTTTAATTGTTACCTCATTAATGCGGCAAATCCTCAGCATTGATTTGGAAAATCAACGCACAGTTGTACAACCAGGAGTGATTAATAGTTGGGTGACACAAGCCGTCAGTGGTGCTGGTTTTTACTATGCTCCTGACCCCTCTAGTCAAATTATCTGCTCTATTGGGGGCAACATTGCCGAAAATTCTGGTGGCGTACATTGTCTCAAATATGGTGTCACCACTAACCACGTTTTGGGATTAAAAATTGTCACCCCGGAAGGAGAAATTATCGATTTAGGCGGACAAATTCCAGAAATGCCTGGTTATGATTTAACAGGTGTTTTTGTTGGTTCTGAAGGCACTTTAGGAATTGCTACGGAAATTACTTTGCGAATTCTCAAAAGTGCAGAATCAATTTGTGTGTTGTTAGCAGATTTTACTAGTATTGAAGCTGCCGGGGCAACTGTTTCTGACATCATCAGCGCCGGAATCATTCCTGGTGGTATGGAAATGATGGATAACTTCAGCATCAATGCAGTTGAAGATGTTGTAGCCACTAATTGTTATCCCCGCGATGCTACTGCCATTCTGCTCATAGAAATTGATGGTTTAGAAGTGGAAGTTGTAGGGAATAAACAGCGAGTTATCGAAATTTGTAAAAAGAATGGTGCGCGTAATGTCACTTCTGCGACTGACCCAGAAACCAGATTAAAGTTATGGAAAGGACGCAAAGCTGCTTTTGCTGCCGCTGGACATTTAAGCCCAGATTATTATGTCCAAGATGGTGTAATTCCTCGGACTCAGTTGCCTTATGTTCTGCATGAGATTGAGACATTAAGTCAACAATATGGTTATCGTGTTGCTAATGTATTTCATGCTGGTGATGGCAATCTTCATCCATTAATTCTTTATGATAATTCTGTGCCTGGAGCATTAGAACAAGTAGAAGAAATGGGTGGAAAAATTCTTAAACTTTGTGTCCAAGTTGGTGGTAGTATTTCTGGAGAACATGGCATTGGTGCAGAGAAAAAGTGCTATATGCCACAGATGTTTAGCCCAGTTGATTTAGAAACTATGCAATGGGTGCGGCAAGTTTTTAATCCCAAAGGGTTAGCAAATCCTGAAAAGATATTTCCCACACCACGGACTTGTGGTGAAGCAGCAAATGCATCAGCTATCAAACAATTTGAAGGTGTGGAAAGATTTTAATAAGAAAGAGGTCAGGAGCGGAACCGGAGACGTTTCCGTTAGCTCCGGTCAGAATTCAGGAGTTAAGAGGATGTTTGAAAAGTCCTCATAAAAGTTCTATATCCCTCTAAATCCACCTTATACCAATTTAATTTTGTATGAAGATGCAATAATACCCCCCTGTAGTCCTACCTTGGAAAGCTACGGTGTGAATTACCCCCCTCAATCCCCCCTTGCAAAGGGGGGAAGCCGGAAATCTAGTTCCCTCCCCTTTGCAAGGGGAGGGTTAGGGTGGGGTAAAAACTTGGTTAATCAGCTATTTCAGACTTGTGTGTACACCGTAGCCAAGGCATCGGGGGGATGGCGATAGCCGGGAGGTGAATTATATGCAGCTTCACAAAAAAACGGTATTAAAAAGGGGAAGTTTGATTAGGCTTCCCTTTTTTAGGGTGGTTAGGGGTATCTAAAAGTGCCTAAAGTCACAACAAAACACTTTTAAAATAACCTCTAATAGTTAGGGATTAAGAGTTATCATGTTTGGGAGTCGTTAAGTATATTCATGAACAAAATTGGCTCCGTATTATTTAAAGTATTCTGAATTCTGAATTCTGAATTCTGAATTCTGACTCCTGAATTCTTAATCATGATTCCTTTACATCATCCGGAGGATTATAACTTTATTTTGTAGTTATATATATTCCGATCGCACTAGGTCAAGCTTACAAATGAATCGGGTTGCTCGCCGTTGTATTTCTTATTTTCTATGTTGGGGATTAGTAGTCACTTTAACAGTTTTTTCATTCTCTTCACTGCCAGTTTATTCCCAAAAAGTAATTCCTTTAACTACAGAAATTCGCGGCGTTTGGCTCACTAATGTTGCTAGTGGTGTACTATTTGTTCCTTGGGGTATTAACCGTGCTATAAATCAATTGTCGGCTCTTAATTTTAATACAATTTATCCTGTAGTTTGGAACCGAGGACATACTTTTTATAAAAGTGCTGTAGCTAAAATGACTACAGGCTCGGAAACTCAACCTTTGCTCAATTTCATGCACGGTGGACAGGATGTTTTAGCAAAGATAGTGACACTTGCTAAAAATAAAAATTTGAGAGTCATTCCCTGGTTTGAATACGGGTTTATGACGCCGCATTATTCACAATTAGCAAGGCGTTATCCTGACTGGTTGACAATTGGGCAAGAAGGTATAAATTCTATCCAAAATACTCCACCAGAAGAAATCGACAATATTTTAGTAACTAAGCTGGCCTGGTTGAATCCTTTACATCCACAAGTGCAAGAGTTTATTCAAGAGCTAATTTTAGAAGTAGTCAGAGATTATGATGTGGATGGTATTCAGCTTGACGATCATTTTGGGATGCCTGTACAGTTTGGCTACGATCGCTTCACTATAGAACTCTACCAGCAAGAACATCAAGGCAAAAGTCCCCCTGGTGATCCTTTTAACTCCAAATGGATGCGTTGGCGAGCAGATAAAATTACGGATTTTATGGCAGAAATTTATCAAGCTGTCAAGGCTATTAAACCTAAAGTTAAAATATCTTTGTCTCCCAATCCTCAAGCTTTTGCCTACAAATACTATTTACAAGACTGGGAAAATTGGGTAAAAAAAGGTTTGGTTGATGAGTTAATTTTACAGGTATATCGAAATGATAAAAAGTCTTTTATCGCTCAACTAGAACAACCACCTGTGAAATTGGCTCAAAGTCTAATTTCTGTAGGAATTGGGATATCAACGGGAACAGTGCGTAGTCCGGTGAAAATCGCACAAGTGAGAGAACAGGTTCAGGTAGTGCGCGATCGCAATTTTGATGGTATCTCCTTTTTTTACTGGGAGAGTCTTTGGGGTTACATCGTACCAGAATCACCCCAACAACGACGCAAAGCTTTTTTTGAAATGTTTAATCCTAAAACTATCAGACTATTACCACCAAAGAAACTTTGATGCCATTTGCGCCTGGAAATACTAGATTTGGCTTTGCATTGCTGTGGACTTTAGCTACTTTCGGCGGTTTTTTATTGAGTTTACTCTTAATTGAAGTCGGGGAAAAACCTGATATTGGACTGGTAGAGGCTGCTATCGGCGGATTTGCGATCGCACTTCCTCAAGGCTGTCTCCTGAAACAACCTATATTTTGTATCCGGTGGATTTGGTCAAGTCTTTTGGGTTGGAGTATTATCACCGTTATCGGTATTGGTGCTGTAGGTTGGATTGTACCTAGCACTCAAATTCTCCCTCAGAGAATCTTGTCTGGGGCCATTTATGGTGCGCTTGGCGGCTTCGGAATTGGATTGGCTCAATGGTTGGCAATTCCCCAGTATCAGGCGTGGCGATGGATATTAGTCTGTTCGGCAAGTTGGGCTGTTGCTATCCCTGTAGGTTCTACTATCGGGATGCTTTTGCGCCATTGGACGCAGTTATTCTTCGGCGAAGTCATAGGATTAGCCATCACTTGGCTGCTGGTTGGCATCCTCACAGGAATCAATGCTCACAAATTGCGATGACTGCGGCGGGCTACGCCTACGTAAGCTCCTCTACTCTCTTTATTAAGAATAATAAATTTAATTCACATATACTGATACTTGCACTTAGATATATGCAAAAATTATTAAAAACTGTTAAAAATCAATTTTAGGAAGTTTGCCCTAACCTGCAAATGTATTTTCGCCTTCAAAAAGCAGGATTTGTTAAGCTGACTCCTACTTAGCTTTCCTAGATTTCTGACAAGAAGTAGAGAAAGATCCAAATTTCGATGAGCAACGGCTGACAATACTTTGCTATAGGCGCTAAAGTGCATCTACTACAAGCTTAACGATCAGAGAGCGCCTAGAAGAGTCAGTAATACAAGAGTGGGACTCTCGCATGAATATAAATCCAGCAGAATCAACTATGGAGTTGACAAAATTATCACCACCTCAGATTCTTTTTGGCACAGAAGTAGATGAGAAAAGTAGTAGTGAGCAGTTTCTACTGAGCATGTACGATTCTGTGCAGGCATCAATCTTCGTAGTTGATGTTCTGGAGGACGGAGATTTTCGATATGTGGCACTTAATCCCACTCATGAGCGGTGGATAGGTATTTGCTCAGATGATCTTCGGGGCAAAAAACCAGAGGATATTCTCTCTCCCATCGATGCTGCAAGGGTGCGTCAGCATTATAATGACTGCGTGCTATTTGGCAAAACTATTTCTTACGAACAATGTTTGCAATTCCAGGGAATTCCCACTTGGTGGAGCACGACTCTTACGCCACTACGAGATGCTAACTCTAGGATTTATCGACTGATTGGTACTAGTAGCAATATCACCTCTGTTAAGCAAGCAGAACAAGGGATCAGATACCAGGCTGAACGAGAGCAACTGCTAGAAGCGATCGCTGGACGAATTCACCAATCTGTAGAATTAGAGACAATTCTGCATCAGACTACAATTGAACTGCGGCAGTTTTTGAATTGCGATCGCGTGCTAATTTATCGCTTCCAGACTGATGGCAGTGGAGTAATCATTGCCGAATCAACTGTCGCTGCTGATGATCTCCTGTTGGGAAAAAACATCATCGATCCCGGCTTCAGTGGCAAACATCCAGAACACTACGGACGAGGTTGTATTCAAGTCATCGAAGATATTGATGCAGCCGGATTGCATCCTTGCCATATAGATTTCCTGGCATCTTTGCAGATTAGAGCCAATCTAGTCGTGCCGATTTTCAAAGAGCAAGATATGTGGGGGCTATTGATTGCCCAGCATTGCCGTGAATCGCGTCAATGGCAACAAACGGAAACTGACTTGCTAAAGCAGTTAGCAACTCAAGTAGGCATTGCTGTCCAACAGGCAGAACTTCATCAGCAGATCAAGGATCTCAAAACTAAGATGGAGTTGCAGAAACAGAAGCACATAAATCAGTTGCAGCAGGTGCGAAACTTTGAAGCCTTGGTGCGACGCATGACAGAACAAATCCGCGACAGTCTGGATCAAACTCAGGTGTTGCAGACTCTCACCCAGGAATTAGCAGAGTTACTCAATCTTGATCGTTGCCAAATCGAACTCTATAGCACCTGCAAAAACCTGGTAACTGTTACCTACGAGTACACCAAAAACTTACCCCAGTTTCAGGGATTGACCAGACAGATTGCAGACCGTCTTGAAGTTTATCAGCCGTTGTTGCAGAAACAAACTTTGCAATTTTTGGAAATTGTGCCTGGATGGCAACCAAACTTGTTGGTTATGTCTCAGATGGCTTGTCCAATTTTCGATACTCAAGGGATTTTGGGAAATATTTGGTTGACAAGACCATCACAAGAGGCCTTTGATGAATTTGAAATTGAGCTAGTGCAGCAGGTAGCAAATGAATGTGCGATCGCCATTCGTCAAGCCCAGCTTTACAAACAAACCCAGGCACAGGTAAAAGAACTAGAAAAACGCGATCGGCAAAAAAACCAATTTCTCAGAACTTTGTCTCAAGAACTGCGGACACCAATAACTAGCATTAGCCTTGCAGTCCAAACGCTTGAAAGTGTCCTCACCCCGGCAGAAATATCAGAGATAGAAATAGTTCCGCAACTCTTGCAGATTCTACATAACGAGTGTGGACGAGAAAGCAAATTAATTAACGACCTACTCACACTCACATATCTCGAAGCCGAACCCGATCCCCCAACTTTGATTGCCATTGACTTTCAAAGTTGGCTTCACCCAATTATCGAGTCTTTTCGAGACCTCACCAACTGCCAGCGACAGCAATTAAACCTGAGTTTTGCTCATGCGCTGCCGCCTTTGGAGACAGATATCACTGATTTGGAGCGAATTGTCACCGAACTGCTCAACCATGCCTGCAAATACACCCCAGCGGGCGAATCCATTACAGTTTCGGCTCACCTGATAGGGAATGCAGTAGAGCTTAATATTACCAATTCTGGGATAGAGCTTACCAGCAATGAACTGTCACGAATTTTTGAGCCTTTCTATCACCTTTCCAAACACGATCCTTGGAAACATAGCGGCACTGGACTGGAATTGGCATTAGTGCAGAAAATGGTCAGACATTTAGGCGGCTCAATTGATGTAGAAAGTGCAGCAGGTCAAACCACCTTCACTGTCAAATTCCCCTTTTAACTGTTTTTTGGTGCGGCACTAGCTAAATTGTCAGAAGTTGTGCTACTATTGTTATTTGTGTGGGTGACTAGCTCAACGGTAGAGCAGTAGACTCTTAATCTATTGGTTGCGGGTTCGATTCCCTCGTCACCCATCCTTTCTAGCCCTCCAAAATTTACCCTTGCCTAAATCGAGCAAGTGCCACGCTCGGAAAGCCCCTATTTTTGGGGATAAACGCCACTAAAGCTTCGACTAATTTAACTAAAAACCCCTCTGGCCTTTTGGCAGTCCAGTCAAATTTTTAGGTTGTCCACTGGACAGCAAATTATCAAACAGGAGTCAGGAGTCAGAATTCAGCAATGTTTTCTGTATGACTGGTGGATGAATAACCGGGTTTAATACCCCCACCAAATCTACGATTTGGTGGTCAACAGGAAAGTCGCGGGTCTGAATTCCCTACTGATTAACGTGAGTTCGACAAGTCTTATTTGACCTCTCCCCCAACCCCTCTCCGACACGGAGAGGGGAGCAAAAAGCTGAATTTTACTTTGCTCCTCCCTTTCCGTTTCCCAGAGGCAGGCTGGGAGGGAGAGGTTCATCGAACTCACGTTGATTAGATTCTGACTCCTGAATTCTGACTCCTGAATTCTTCTTCAACATATCTTCAGGTACGGTTCCCCAGTCGAGAAATCCCCCCTGCGATCGCTACCTACCGAAGGTAAGACGCGGTAAATTAAATATGTAGCCTCTAAAAATAAATGCTACGTAAATGCTACAAACTCGCTTGCTTGTTACGGGCTGGCGTTAGCGATATACCGCAATACTCCTACCAGCATGGGGAGAAATCATAAAAAATTCCGTTTTCCAAGCGATTGTATTATGCGTAAAAAACTACAACAAACCATCAAACCGCTGTTAAAAACCTTCTTAGCCATAAGCTTAGTGTTAGCTTTGGCTCTTGGTCACGCCGATGGCGCATTAGCAGCCCGCAGTGGGGGTCGCATCGGTGGTGGCTCCTTTAGAGCGCCTTCTAGTCGCACCTATACACCGCGAACTTATGCACCTCCTGGTGGGGGCGGATACTATCCTGGTGGTGGTTTTGGTGGTGGCTTTGGCTTTCCCTTCTTGATTCCCTTCTGGGGTATTGGAGGAGGATTTGGTGGTCTATTTTCCATCTTAATTTTCTTCGCGATCGCTAATTTCTTATTGCAAACTTTCCGCCGCGTCTCTAGCGGTGAAGCAGGAGAAGCAGATTACAGCAGTAACTCTCCGGTTTCTGTAACTCGTTTGCAAGTAGGTTTGTTAGCTCAAGCCCGTGAATTGCAAAATGAACTCAACCACATTGCTGAAACTGCTGATACTAACACCCCAGAGGGTAGAGCAGAAATTCTCCAAGAAGCCAGCCTAGCTTTACTCCGCCATCCCGAATACTTTGTATATGCAGGTGGTGGCACTCAACAAGCCAGTTTGAATTCAGCTGAAGGTCAGTTTAATCGGCTGTCACTGGCAGAACGCAGCAAGTTTAGTGAAGAAACTCTTTCTAACGTCAACAACCAGCTAAGAGAAGCCCTTGCCAAAGATGCTTTACCGCCGGCTGGTGAACTCGACAACCCCACCCGCCTATTTACCGAAGGCCCTGGTGAATACATTATCGTCACTTTACTAGCGGCGACATTAGGTAAGTTTGAAATCCCTACAGCGATTAACAGTGCTGATGATTTGCGTCAAGCTTTGCGCCAAATTGGTAGCATCCCTAGTGACAAGCTTCTAGCAATTGAAGTTCTTTGGACTCCGCAAGCTGAAAATGATACCCTGACATCTGATGATGTGTTGGCAAATTATCCTGATTTGAGACTTGTTTAATCTCTAAGAAATTTCGCGTTTTAGTGCTAAGAAATAACTTGCCATCTTGGTGAAACAAATAAATTCCCCCTTGAGAGCAATAACTAGAAAACCGTTTGTCAATGACAAGCGGTTTTTTGTAGAGGTTATCCGAAAAATGGGTTTAAAACCCTGTGCTTCCAGCACGGCTTTAAAGTAATGAGTAAGGAGTAATGAGTGGATGAAAAACGGGTATCAATACTTGTCGGTTAAGGGGAAAAGGGGAAGGGAGAAGGGGAAAGAAAAAACCTTTAACCTTTACCCTTTAACCTTTTCCCAAAACCCAATTCCGAGTTAAAAATCCAAAACCTGAGCAGTATTGAAACGGGTATTTACTCATTACTTATTACTTATTACTCATTACTCCAGAATCACCGACCGTACCCTTCTCCTGACGGAGACGCTGCGCGAACGGGAACGCCAAGGGCGAACACGGTGGTGAGGATATCAACCAGTAATCAATATGTATTAGAAAAATTATTCTTAGTCAAAACTTTGGTAGTATTATCAAAATGCATTATACGCAAAGCGTTATCTTATGCCTAGTGTTGAACCCGAAGAAAAGCGAGAGCATCGCATTAAAACAGAAATCATTGTAGATGCTGAAGACAAAGAAGACCGGGCTATGGGTTGGTATTATTACCTCGAAGAGACTCTGAATTTTCCCTTTCTGGCTAAATGGACTAAGAAGGGACGCAAATCAGGTTCCGTCGAGGAGAAACAAGTGGAAGTGCTGGGAATGGCCCCAGATGATGAGTGCTTAAAAGATATGTTGGTAGAAGTGGCTTACCTTAATGGTAAAGATGATGATGTATATTCTGCAAAGTTATCTGAAATAATAGCCATTGATGCTGATAGTGAAACTCAAGAAGCGATCGCAGACTGGCTATATTGGATTGCTAGAGGGTATAAGTTTTAAACTCTAGGACAAATACCGAATGACGCGGCAGGGATTGCCAGCAGCGACAACATTCTCAGGTATGTCTTTGACAACTACACTGCCAGCACCAATAGTTGTATTATCACCAATAGTTACACCTGGACAAATAATTGCACTGCCACCAATCCAGACATTGTTACCAATGTTAATTGGGGCAGCTAATTCTCTCCCAGAAAGGCGAATTTCTGGCTCTATCGGATGATAGGCAGTATAAATTTGTACATAAGGAGCGCATAAGACATTTTCACCAATGTGAACTGGATTGCAGTCTAAAATTACACAGCCATAATTCATATACAATTTGTCGCCAGCGAAAATATTACTGCCATAATCACAGTGAAACGGCGGCACAATTAATACTTTTTCACCAATCTTTCCAAATAATTCTTGCAAAATTTGCTGGCGTTGCTCTTGCTGTTCTTCGGTTGTAGAATTGTAGCTTCGCAACAGACGACTAGCTCGCTTATTTTCGGCAGCCAATTCTGGATCTTCCGCCAAATACAATTCCCCTGCGAGCATTTTCTGTTTTTCGGTTTTTTCCATGACAGACTTATTTTAAAAAGGGACTGGGGACTGGGGACTGGGGACTGGGGACTGGGAAAACTTGGAAGGCATTCAGACCATTACCCAAGTTTTGTTCGCGCAGCGTCTCGTAGAGAAGAAAACTCTTCCTAGTCCCCAGTACCGGAGCGCCGAAGTCGGGGAATCCTGGCGCAACCCGTTGAAGTGGCAGCAGAAAGAACTATTTAACTAAATATGGCATAAGTAGCTTTTCCTTGCCGTTTCGCTCGGTACATCGCAATATCAGCATCTCGCAGCAAAGTTGCAGGCTCCTCATAATTACTAAAATTCCAAGTAATACCAATGCTGGCTGTAGTAGATAATTGATATCCATTCAGGTTAACTGGCGATCGCAATGAGTCTTGAATACGTTTAGCGACATTAGTAGCGTCGGTAATGTCTTTAATATCCTCCAAAAGAACAGTAAACTCATCACCACCAAATCGTGCTACCGTATCGCCACTGCGTAAACACGACTCTAAACGTCTAGCGATCGCTACTAAAAAATCATCCCCTATTCCATGCCCAAAGCGATCGTTAATCTCTTTGAAGCCATCTAAATCCAAAAATAAAACTGCAAAATAATAATCGCTTCTGCGTTTGCTACGTTCAATGGTTTGTCTGAGGCGATCTAAAAATAAAACACGATTCGGTAATGCTGTCAGCCCATCATAAAACGCATTGCGGATCAGTTGCGCCTCTGTCTGTTTACGCTTGGTGATGTCTTGAAAAACTAAAACCGCGCCAGTAATATTCCCTTTTTGATCGCGGATAGGTGCAACATTATCCCCAATCGCTATTTCTTTGCCATCTTTGGTAATCAGTGTACAGTTTTCTGGTAGATTGAAAATTTCACCTGCTTCCATTACATAAGTGGCTAAATTTTCAATTGTTTCTCCTACATCTTTGTCAACTAAGTTAACTACTTCTACTAAATCTTTACCTAATGCTTCACTTTGTTTCCAACCAGTCATTAGTTCTGCAATGGGATTCATCATTTGAATACAACCATTTGCATAAGTTACAATCACTGCACAACCCATACTGTTAATAATTGCTCCTAGCCTCTGTTTTTCTTCGTATAATATTTTTTTACTCTGATGTTTATACAGAGCCATTTCAATGGCAAAATGTAAATCACTTTCAATAAATGGTTTGACTATGTAACTAAAAGGCTCACTTAGCTGATTTTTATTATGTAATGTTTTATATTCTGAACACTCTGTTAAATATACTACAGGTACATGGAAGTGATTCTGGATAATATCCGCTACATGCACACCGTCAATTTCCCCAGCTAGGCAGATATCAATTAATACTAAATGTGGATGAGTTTCTGCTACCTTTTTTATTGCCTCTTCACCAGACTGAGTTATTTCTGAAACTGAATAACCTAATTTTTGTAAACTTTTTCTAATATTTGAGGCTAGGGCTTTTTTATCCTCAACAACTAGGATTTTTCGGGCGAACATGTTAAAACAACCTGTTTGCTAAGGTTCAGATTTTTATTGTGGGTGTCAAACTCAATCAAAAAGTTATTATCTTATCATAAACAATCTCTCACCTACCCTGTTTTCTTGCTTGATATAAATTACTGACTAATGAGCAAATAGTAATGTTATTAACCTCCCATAATTTCTCTGCTTGTCAAAGCTAATTTTGATGATTTCATGCAGCTAATATCATGTCATTAACGTCAAAAGTATAAATACCATGTAATTACCAGTAATTCAAAACTTATTTTCAAAAATATGCAATGTTTTTTTAAAGCAAACTAGAGATATTAAGTATAGTATTTATGTAAAAATTAATCAAGAATAAAAGTTGATATAATGACAATATACTACTTTTATATAAGTTGAAAAAGTTAATATTTTGTGTTGTATATAATGCAATAATGTGCATCTACCAAATTGCTACAAAAAATTAATAATTATCTGGAATTAAAGACTTTAATATCGCTTTGGCTACGAATGGTTTTTGTCTCAATCTTGGTTTAAATTGCCGTCTGAAACTCTCTTAAATTTTGAATGGTGAGTTCAATGATGTTATTTATAACTATTCATCGCTTCTGGTTAATGCTTAATCACAAATCCTGCGATCTGAAAATATGCAAGTTAAATGCTCATTAGCAGATCGCGGGATTTTTTAGTTTTTTGAGAATGAGTGGGTGCTGGGGGCAATAGCAGGAAACATTCTCTTTGTGAGATACTTCCACGCTCCACCTAAACCCACTTTGTTTGCTGACTTATAGATATTGAAAAAAAACACTTTTGTGTTTTAGAGATTGGACTTACTTTTAGTCAGTTCAATGCTAATTTTGCCACCAAAGTCTGGAATAGGTGCAGCAGGTTTGCTGAGAGTGACTTGGACTTTTGTTACACGATCGCACTCTTGGAGAATAGAATCTGCGATCGTTGTTACCAATTTCTCCACCAAAACAAATTTAGACGTTTTGATCAGATGTTGTATCAAGCTAATGACGCTGCGATAATCTAAAGTGTCTTCGATCGCGTCAGTCTTGGCCGCTGTGGAGATATCCAACCATAACCTTACATCCACCTCAAACCATTGTCCTAGCACCTGTTCTTCTGGTAGATACCCAGTGTAGCCATAGCCGCGAATTCCCGTTAAATGAATGCAGTCCATAAAAGTTTGAAAGCAAATTGGGCATTTTGTAGAAAGTGAAGCAAGTTTGCTTGGAGATTTTCTTTCCCAGAAACTCGCGTGACAGTGTTGGGTTCCATCACCGCATTGATGGATTTTAAATTGAATTTCCCTAGACGAAATCTAAAATTTAAGATTGTTTTATAGCTATGTTTAATTTAATGCCGATCGCCTTTAAAAATGTTAATCAACTTTGGGCTTATATTTTAACAGAGACGCTAAAGCGGTTGGGATTGACTTGTGCCATCATTTGTCCTGGATCACGATCTACACCCTTAGCGATCGCATTTGCTCAACAAGCACCTGAAATTGAAGCGATTTCCATTCTCGATGAACGTTCCGCCGCCTTTTTTGCTTTGGGACAAGCAAAAGCAACCGGACGCCCTGTGGTACTAGTTTGCACCTCTGGTACAGCAGGAGCCAACTTTTATTCAGCAGTCATCGAAGCCTCATATAGTCGCGTACCACTGTTGATATTAACCACCGATAGACCCCCAGAATTGCGAGATTGTCACTCTGGGCAAACTATAGATCAGTTGAGATTATATGGAAACTACCCAAATTGGCAAACAGAGTTAGCCTTACCTTCCGCCGATCTGGGAATCCTAGCTTACCTGCGACAAACGGTAATTCATAGCTGGGAAAGGGCGCAAACTCCTACAAAGGGGCCAGTACATTTGAATATTCCCTTTCGCGATCCCTTAGCACCTCTTCCTGATGGAACCGACTTGAGTTATTTGCGATCGCAGTTTCATCCAGAAGACTTCTTCGCAGGGATAGAAAACCCATGCCCCATGCCCAATGCCCAATGCCCAATGCCCAAAGAATGGAAAGAATGCGATCGCGGCATTATTATCGCAGGTGTTGCTCAACCGCAGCAACCAGAAGAGTATTGTAAAGCGATCGCGCAACTTTCCCACACTCTCAAATGGCCTGTGCTAGCTGAGGGACTTTCCCCAGTCAGAAATTATGCCGAACTCAACCCTTATTTGATTTCCACTTATGATCTGATTTTGCGAAATCAGCAACTAGCAAAGCAGTTAGCGCCCGAAATGGTGATTCAGGTGGGTGAAATGCCTACGAGTAAAGAACTGCGTACCTGGATAGATGCAACCCAACCGCAACGCTGGGTAATTGACAACAGCGACCAAAATCTCGATCCTTTGCACGGGAGAACGACGCATTTAAGGATATCTGTAGAAGACATAAAAGTAGAGGAGGGAAATTTATCTTTATCCTCAAAATATGTGCAGCAATGGTGTGATGCGGAAACTAAGGTGAGGTTAGCTGTTGATCAGATGATGGGGAAAATAGATGAAATCATTGAGAGTAAAGCAGCCTGGTTTATTTCTCAGATTTTACCGCCCAGAACGCCTCTGTTCATTGGCAACAGTATGCCTGTGCGGGATGTGGAATATTTCTGGAAACCAAATAATTTAGGAGTGCGATCGCACTTTAACCGGGGTGCAAATGGCATTGATGGCACATTATCCACAGCTTTAGGAATTGCCCATCGCCAGCAAAGTAGTGTGATGTTAACGGGAGATTTAGCGCTGTTGCATGACACCAATGGTTTTTTAATCCGCAATAAGTTTGTCGGACATCTGACGATTGTGTTAATCAATAACAATGGCGGTGGCATTTTTGAAATGTTACCCATTGCCAAATTTGATCCACCATTTGAAGAGTTTTTTGGCACTCCCCAGGATATTGATTTTGCTCAGTTGTGCGTTACTTATAATGTGCAGCATGAATTGATTACTTCTTGGCAACTGTTGCAGGAAAGATTAAACCCGCTTCCAACTAAGGGAATCCGGGTTTTGGAGGTGCGGACAAATCGTAAAAAAGATGCTCAGTGGCGACAGGATAATTTACGAAACTTTGCCGAAGATATTACTGCAACTTAACTAAGCCAATAAATTTTGCTAAATAGAGGGAGAAAATATAGCATTTAGGTGAAAAGTAAGAACCGTTTATAGTATCAAAGTTAAAGATGCTTTATTACAATTGTTTCAAATAATAATGCTGTTCACCCGTATTACTTGATCATGGCTTGAAGCAAAAAGCAAGAAAGAGTGCTGAATAGGGCGCATCAGTTTTAAGTTTTCAAGTAATGAATATTGACTATTTAGTAAAGCATCCAACTACTATCATTAGTTATATGATTAACTTTATCATCAAAATCATAGGGTTTAATTATGTATTGTATTAAATTTTGAACTTGCTTTGTATTATCGTAGAAAGTGACATTATTATCTTTTAAGGCACAAAAGAAAGGATCTTCTGCAATATAGTTATTTTGGTCTATTTGGGGAAAATATCCTTTTATATTTGCCTCATAACATAAAAGCCAATTTTTAGAATATAAATTCTTGTCAGTTAGATCATGTTTTACTATGCTTTCCCATTTTTTAAATTCTAATCTATCTTTAATGACATCATAATTTTGATATAAATCTAAAGCAACAATAGCTACAACAGAATCTTCTAAGTCAGAAATTGCCTGAATTGTTTTTCCTTCAATTGGTATGTTTAGCGTCTTGCTTAACCATAATGCCCATGAAACCTCATGACTATGATTTAGATTACTATGTTTACAAATTAGCGAATTGATTGTACAAGATATTTTTTCTTTATTTAATTCATATCCTAAAATCGAATAGCTAAGTAGTATTTCTGTAGCTATAACTAATGCATTTGGTGCAACCATAATTGATTGTAATATAAATGATTCATAGAGATTCCAATTGTCATGTTTTATACAAATTTTACTGACTTTACGAAGACCATATTTAATTACAAAGTCCTCTGGAAATAACTTTGAATATTCAAATACTTTACTGAAGTAAGTTATGATATCACTATGCTGTTCTACTATATTTTTATCACTAATAGGATATCGTCTCATCTCTGACACCCAAATTGGCTCAATAGATTCGGGAAGCTCAACAATAAAAGTTTTTTCGGAATTATTTTCTAATTCAAACTCTTGAAGTATTTTATGTATTTGAGAAAGTGCAAATTCTGCATCTGAGAGAGAGTTGAAATATAAATAATAATCATCCATATAACGAAATCCATCAAAAATAAAAGGTATTACTTGTTTAAGTCTTTTATCCACGGCAGAACCAATAATTTCTGCTATGATCAATGATGAATCAGTCCCAATAGGAATGCCTAATGTCTGTTGATCTTGTGTATTCCGAACGCAACGATCAATTTTGTTTCCTATTAGAGATTCATTTCTATTTATTTTAGAGATATCTTTCCCGTGAATAGCCCACGGAATACTATGAGTATAAATAGTAGAATAAAATCTCGAAATGTCAGTGTGAAGACAATAAGAATAACCTACTGAACGGATAACCCGCCAATCTAGCAAATCTTTGTAATTGGCAGATACAGCCCGTTCAATAGTTGAATCACTACTAAGGGAAGATTCTATGCCTGGGAAAGGTTCTGTATCTAAGGAATATTCATTCCTTTTTTCACAGCAAAATAATAATGGTTTATATAGAAAAGAAGTTTCAATAGATTCCCTCACCTGTTGCCAATTATCAGATAATGTATTGCATAAAATAATTTGATGGAGAGGATTTGGAATTGCTAAATTGCGACGGGAATATTTACTTTTAGGAAATGAATAATAAGAGCATTTACTAGAAGACTTTTTTGGTGTTTCTTGAACAATGCTATTAATTTTATCTAAATTATTTGCAAGTCCTTCTGTTGTAAATGCTGGCACTAACTCTTTAGGAAAAAAACCGCTTCTAATAAAATCTTCGGTCTGAATAAGAGGAGAATTGGTTTGTATCATTGCACTATGGGTTTAAATTCAATTTCTAGTATATTGTAGCACTATATTTACAGTATTATTGACTATGTATAATAATAAAGAACTAATGTCCTTAGAGGCTGAAACTCTTTCTGTATATTTAAAAAATCTCTACACCTTTATCATTACCTAATCCCGCTATTCAGTAACACTTCCGATCAGACACACAAAGTTTTGCTTAACGTACTTACAGTAGGTTTATTTAAAAAAATCACGCTCTTGGTTCTTCTTTGCGCCTCTGCGTGAGATTTACCCTCTTGGTTGACCTTGTAACCACCCTTCCAAGTCCGCGATCGCAATCTCAATTCCAACAACTTTCTTAAGCAATTTCACTAAATAGTCGTTTTAACAGTCGGAGGAGGAGCGATCGCACATCCTCCCACTGATTCTGATATACCCGCGCGCGTGTCTGCAAATGCTTCTTCACTTTGGGAAACTTTATTTGTAGTGCGATCGCTCATCCTCCTCTGCGTGAAACTTACCCGCTTAATTGATCTTGTAACCACCCTTCCAAATCAGCAAGAGAAGAGAAATCCAACAAAGCATCACCTAAAGCTTCCAACTGTTCCACCGATAACTCTTGAATCTGGGATAGAAGCGCATCAGGAATATTACCCACACGCCGATTTAATAGTCGTAAAACGATCGCTCTTTCTCCTTCAACCTTTCCTTCCTCTCGTCCTTCAACCTTTCCTTCGATCTTTCCTTCCTCTCGCCCTTCTGCCTTCGCTTCCAGAATAGCCCGTGGTTCTTCCAAATTCAGTCCCAACATCGCTTGAATCTCCTCTCGACTAAGGTTAGAAAACTTGTAGACAATAATCGTTGTAACTAAATCAATTATCGCTTGCTCCGATTGTTGCCGTGCTTGCTCCAGTAAAAACCGTGCCCCTTCCACTGCTTCCGTTTCAGAAGTAACATTTGTCAGCAACATCAAACCCAATCCCAAAGGTTGTTCTCGCAAATCCCCCAACTCATCCAAATAAACCCGCCTGATTTGACCACTTTCTAATAAAGCGCGGTGAATCGTTGAGTTAGAAGGTTCCAAGCTGCGAGAAGCAAAAATTATTACCCCAAACCAGTCATCGTAACGGATAGAGTTGCGGTAGAGAAACAAAAACAATTCGCTAAAGAAGCGGTGATATAAGTCTTCGTCCTTCTGAAACTGGACTTCTGAAAAAAAGACGGTTTTGGAAACTGCATTCGCGGGAGGTAAAAACACTCCATCAATCCGAAACGCCGTTTCTTTCACCTCAACCGATTCAAACTGGTAATTTTCCGCTTCTGCGGGTGGTTCATCTACTAATTCAAACAGCAAACCAGGGAATTGCTTAAATAATTTGTAGAAGATGGTGTCACGTCGCATTTTTATTCCTCAACACCCAGACAATTACCAGATTGTAAAGGGTTGAGATAGCAATTTTAGCGTAGGCGTAGCCCACCGCAGGTATCGCATGTCCCTACGTCCGCGATAAAATTCTTGAAGCAACAGCGCACTCCATAACAATGCAAATTAACTGGGAAACTGCCAAAACCTACGAAGATATTCTGTATCAAAAAACTGATGGCATTGCAAAAATCACTATTAACCGTCCCCACAAACGCAATGCTTTCCGTCCTGAAACTGTCTTTGAACTGTACGACGCTTTCTGTAATGCTCGTGAAGATACTACTATTGGTGTCGTCCTATTTACGGGTTATGGCCCACACACTGATGGCAAATATGCTTTCTGTTCTGGTGGCGATCAAAGTGTGCGGGGACATGCGGGTTATGTGGATGATACTGGCATCCCCCGCTTGAATGTGCTGGATTTACAACGCCTGATTCGTTCGATGCCGAAAGTGGTGATTGCTTTAGTAGCGGGATATGCGATCGGTGGGGGACACGTTCTACACTTGATTTGCGACCTTACCATCGCCGCCGATAACGCTATTTTCGGACAGACTGGCCCGAAAGTCGGCAGTTTCGATGGTGGTTTTGGAGCCAGCTATCTCGCCCGCATTGTGGGGCAAAAAAAAGCTAGAGAAATTTGGTTTCTCTGTCGCCAATATGATGCCCAACAAGCGCTAGAAATGGGTTTAATTAATTGCGTCGTCCCAGTGGAACAACTAGAAACCGAAGGGATTCAATGGGCGCAAGAGATTTTAGAAAAAAGCCCGATCGCAATTCGATGTCTCAAAGCCGCCTTCAACGCTGATTGTGACGGACAAGCTGGTTTACAAGAGCTTGCTGGCAATGCCACGTTACTCTATTACATGACAGAAGAAGGGTCTGAAGGCAAACAAGCCTTTCTCGAAAAGCGTCCACCAGATTTCCGCTCTTTTCCTTGGCTACCTTAAAATTGCAAAAATCGCACCTCAATAAAGGGTGCGATTTTTGTAGATGTCAAAATTTACAGCACTAAATATCTTAAAAACAAATCTTATCTTAAGCAGACTACGAACTCTATTCAGTAATAATGGATGGCTAAATAACAACTGCTTTAGTCTTTACCTGTTCAGATATGGAGATAGTTATTTCCTCAACAGGGGCAAGAGCAGCATTGTCTAAATCTGAGGCTAGAGATTGACAAGATGTTAAAACTGGGGCTGCATCTGGCAAACTCCAAGCATCTTCCAAGGTTTCCCAAGAAGGTGCAAAAGGTGGGAGCGCCAAAGAGCAAGCCTTCCAAGTTGCTTGAACAGGCGCTCCTAACTGCTGGCACGTTCCACCACGGCGACCTTCTGGCTGGTAATGACGGCAATATTTACAGGCAGATGCTAAAACTTTAATAGGTTTCATTTGGATTAATCTTTAGTGCAGTTCTGGCTAAATTTCATCCTTATATTTTGCTTCTATATATAAAGACGGATAAGAGCCAAAAAGTCATTATTTTCTCTAGGTTTCAGCGATCCCAGGGCAAAAATAAACTTCAGGATGTTTTTATAATCTTGTTATATATTTCAATAATCGTTAGAGTGGTCACCTATAGATTTTGGCTAAAACTTATTAGGGATCAAGACTAAAACTAAAGCTTTTGATTTATCCAGCCTTTTAACTTCCTCCTTAAGGATGGGTTAAACCATAGAATTTTAGATAAATAGTCTGCTTTGTATACCACACTTGGCATATTTTAACAGGAAAATATCTTTTTTCTCCAAAATCAGAACTATATAAATTCTGCTTAACGAATAATCGCTAAACTATTTTGCTTTTAATTTAGGACTGACTTGCTTCAAAACTGTTTAGCAGCACAGACAGAACAGACTGCCCAGCGCTGGAGTTCGCCGGGTGGGGTGGGAGATTGACACTGGGGACAAAGGGGTAAGCCATGCGATCGCGATCGCATCACCTTCGCCCAATTCCCAAAAGCAGCATTCACATCCTTAGTGGGTGTCATATCAGGGCGGCTAATCTCATCACCAAGGTAACTGGGATGCTCATGGGGCAAAACCGTTTGTTGCTGTTTTCTCTCCACAGATGGATTTTGCCAGCCAGCAGTGGAGAAGCGAATATCAACCAAAGGCGTTGGCAGCTTTTTATTCAACTTTAAAAGCAGAGATGTGCGACCAAAAGTCATGTTTTGCGCCCAAGCAGCACTAGAAGTTGCTACCGACAAAACATCGCGCTGAATTGACAATGGTCGAGTATTTGCGGCAACTACTGGGCCAACAACTTCTGCCCAACACTTGAGCAGAAGTTGAAATGGTTGCTCCTGCCATTTAGCCTGCTTTTCTAGAACGCCTAAAATATCATTTATTGATTTCAACGACATCATTCAAAGTGCTGAGTGAGGAGTGAAGTAGGGAATAGGGTACAGGTTACAGGGTGCAGATTATTCCCTATCACCTGTCACCAGTT
>NZ_JAWJTF010000122.1:0-1536 GCF_048836525.1 Nostoc sp. CALU 546 | reverse complement strand
ATTATTCCCTATCACCTGTCACCTGTCACCTCTCCCCTAATCCCCAATCTATTTAGATAATTTCCGCTACTATTGTCACAAATATATCTAAAGTTCATTCCAACATGTCTATGTTTGAGGTACAGAAGCAATGACTCAAAACCCTCTGAACGACTCCGCTACTAATCAATCGTCTAAAACATCTGGTTTGAAACCAGTACTAGCAGCAGCACTTGCAAGTTTAGAAGTGCCGTTAGATCAAGAGTTAGCTCGATACCGACGCACGCGAAGTGGTTTGGTGTCATCTAAGCAGTCTCGTGTTGCAAGTTATATGAGCAGTCAACCCCAATCGTTGACTGTTATTCCTACAACATCGGGAAAAACTCAGTCATCAGGAACGGAAATTAAAACCAACGTACCGCCTGCATCTGTACCCGTGAATCATCAGGGAACCTCAGCGCCAGCTACGGCAAAAATTGACGTATCACCCCCACCTCCATCTTCTGTAGCTGTGAATCCTGAGATAAACCTAGCGCCAGCTACGCCAAAAACCGAGGAACTGAATAATCTTAATGTTTCCTCCACCTCCGATAAAACCCAAACTCAACTTCCACCACCCCCGCCCAACTTTACTAGTAGCATTGTGCCAGCGATCGTTAAAAATACTAAAAGCGAAAATCTCTTGCAGCCAGATGAAACTCCTAAGCACCCAGATGACTATTTAGAATCTAGTGAAGCACTGCTGCGAAGTCTGACAGAAGAACAACCAGAAACTAAGAAACCAAGCAATTCTAGCGACAGTCTGCTATCACCTTTGGGTATCGGCTCGATGTTACTGCTATTAGTGGCGAGTCTGACTTTGGGTTATGTAGTGTTCAATCCCAAAAGCTTGCCACAATGGAGTTTAGGCAATTTGTTTAACGGAAACTCGCCTCCTGCACCAGAAAATACCGAGGAAGTTGGGAGTAATGCCCAACCTCAAATCCAGCCACCAAGTACATCTATACCCAAGTATCCCAATCTAGCTGCCCAAGAGTTTCCTGAAGTGAGAGATCCCAAGGATGTAGTTGGCTTAAAACCCAAAGTCCAACCAACTCCCCAAAACCCTACAAATCCTCAAGCGGCATTACCTGAACCCAACACAGCCCTAAAACCGACAAATCCGATCGCCTTAGCACCAGTACCGACACTACAATCCTTGCCTCCCCTGAATTTGCCTCCCACTCCAACAGCAAAAACCTCGCCTAATCCAATCGCAACCTCACCAAAACCGGATGCAGAAATCAAACCAGCAACAGATGGGTTTTATCATGTAGTGATAGAGAATAAAGGCGCGGCTTATGCCTCAGCACGGCAAGTAATTCCTGATGCTTATTTATCACCCAACAAAGAATTGATTTATCTGGGTGCTTTTAAAACTAAAGAACAAGTACAACAACATCTGAAATTGTTACAGGCAAGAGGAATTAAAGCACGGGTTCAGCAGCCATAAGTTGCAAAAATCTACGATACCATGAGATAACAGTCCTGAGTTTTGAGTGCTGAGTTTTGAGTGTT
>NZ_JAWJTF010000141.1:0-20175 GCF_048836525.1 Nostoc sp. CALU 546 | reverse complement strand
GCTTAAGTTGACACGCATGAGCAATGCTGTGCCCCTACCGCGTGGTCTATTTACCTGAAAATAGCTGTAAGACCGAACGTCAACACCTAGCTAAAGTTTAAGTCAGGCTTTAAATCCCATCTGAAAATCTCTTCTCTAGAAGATGCTACGCATAGCTTGCTTCCCTGTAAGGGTAAAATCTTGAATTGTTATTGATGGTTTTAGGAAATTTTTTTGAGCTTTTTCTGAGTGAATTTGGATAGCTTGTTACGTGTAAGCTAAAAATAGAAGTGGGTTAAGGGATGGTGATTATGGTCGCAGAAAAACTAATGGGTAATTCACTATCTTCTAATCCTAAATTTTTCAAACCTGGTCTAGTTGGCGCAGAAAACATCTCTAAATAACCTGGTTTCGGCAAAAAATTAGCGAAAAATGGACTTGAATAATGTCCTTCTGAAGTGGAATATGCAAAACCCTTACCCGTTAACTGCTGAGTATTAAGACTAATTAAATCATCAACATCAAAAGGTTCATTTCCTGGCATTGGAGTCCCAGGGGCTTGCAAACCAGTAATTTTTTCACCATTCCGTGTACCAGTAATTCCAGTAATCAGGTAAAAACCTAAATCGTTAGGGGTGTCATTAGTGATGAAAGTACCGTTTGCTGCTATGCCAGTACCAGAATAACTCCAGTTCCAACTTAAAGCAGAGGCGGCTGGCATTGTCCCGAAAACTAATCCAAAAGTGGTGGCGAGGACTATGGCATATAGAGCTAGATTTTTCATGGAAGTCGTTAATGCGATCGCGGATTTTGTAGAAGGTTCCCGTGTATTATACGGAAATTCAGAAAGATCGTATTATTTAGCAGCGATCAAATAACCACGTCAAAGCAGCATCAACATTACTAACCTGTTCTCCTGGCGGGATGGCTGGACGATTTACCATCACAACTTTTACACCCAGTTCTCGCGCTGCAATGATTTTGGCCTTTGTTGCATCGCCACCGCTATTTTTGCTCACGATGGTATCAATATTGTTATTAATCAGGATTTGTCTTTCATTATTGAGGGTAAAGGGCCCGCGATCGCACAATACCATTCCCAACGGCACTAAAGCATCATCAGTAGGTGGGTCAATCATCCGCATCAGAAACCAAATTTTCTCCAAATAAGCAAAGGCAGCGAGTTCTTGCCTACCAACGGTCAAAAATACCCGCTGTGCCTGGTTTTGCAAAGATGCTGCTGCGACTTCAACGCGATCAACTTCAATCCAGCGATCGCCACTTTCTTTTTCCCAAGGCGGACGAATTAACATCAGACGGGGTACTCCAACTTCTGTTGCGGCATCTGCTGCATTAAAGGAAATCTGAGTCGCAAAAGGATGGGTTGCATCAATTAATAAGTCGATTTGCATGATTCGCAGATAGCTAGCTAATCCAGCCACGCCACCGAAGCCTCCAACCCGCAAATCCCCCAACGGTATTGATGGCTCACGGGTGCGGCCAGCTAGAGATGTGATTGCTTCTAACCCTTGGATAGTCGCAACTTTGGCAGCTAGTTCTGCGGCATCTCCCGTCCCACCTAGAATCAAAACGCGCATCATTAAAAAGGAATCAGAATTCAGAATTCAGGATTCAGAATACTCTACCCATAAACGGATAGGTTCAAGGAAGAATATTTGAATTTATTTTTGCCCACGGTGAAAGAGGTTTTAATCTATACTCAAACTCTCGCGGACTTGCTTTGCTTAACTCTATCCGCCACTCGTACAGAATTCATACTGAATTCTGACTCCTGACTCCTGAATTCTGTTTTGATAAAGGCGGAATTTTTGCTAAGATGCCTTTTTTCAGTGCTTCTGGACGCTCTGACCAAGGCAGTAAACCATCTGCTTTAGCATAGTATTGACTAGCACATTGCAACACCGCAGAAGCACTACCATCAACTTCTAAGTCACCAAATAAATATGTTAATTTGCCTTTGGCAGTAAAGGCGACTACACAAGAACGATTACAAGCACTCATGCATTCAACTTCCTGAATCGGGAATTCATCTCGTAACTCCCAATCTTGGGCAAGCTGCTGAAGTTGATGTAGAAGTTTTTCACCACCACTTTCACCTAAGCGATTTCCATTTTGCCAAACACTGGCACAGGTTTTACAAACAAATAAAGTATGTTCAGCAACACCCAAGGGATTGGTTGGGGAAATATTTAAAGTCGTAGTCATCTGTACCTCGCAGATATAGTGAAACTGATAAATCTATTTCGGCGGGCATCCTGACTTACTCAATTTGGTTCCTTAATCTCAAATTAGTTCACAGTTGCGGGACAGTGCCGGATTTGCACCGAACTTTCCCCGTTACCTCTGATAGCTGACTCCTACCAGAACCGAATAACCTTATCGATCATACACTAGTGGTCATCTAACAATATGAAACGGCAAGCTTTGCGCCAACATCATACTGGACGACAACCAGACAAAATACTGTGCATATTCACTACTTGTCCAATAACTGCGATCGCAGGCGCACCAAATCCAGTTTGCTCTACCTGCTCTACAATTGTTTCTAAAGTACCAATCAATTCTTCTTGTTCGGGGCGCGTACCCCAACGCACCAAAGCAATGGGTGTTTCTAAATTCAATCCAGCTAAACTTAATTGTTCCACAATATAAGGCAGATTGTGAATTCCCATATAAATTACAATGGTTTCGGAACCGTGAGCGATCGCACTCCAATTCACTATCGGTCTATACTTACCCGCCGCTTCATGTCCAGTTACAAATATCACCGATGAACTATACAGTCGATGCGTCAAAGGTATACCTGCATAAGCCGCTGCTGCAATTCCCGATGTGATACCGGGCACTACTTCCGTTGAGATTCCAGCTTTGACTAATTCTGCCATCTCTTCGCCACCGCGACCAAAAATAAACGGATCGCCACCTTTTAGCCGTACTACAATTGCATGATCCTGCGCTTTATCAATCAGCAATTGAGTTGTTTCTTCCTGGAACAGCGAATGTTTCCCCCTCCGCTTACCAGCATTAATTTGCTCGGCTTGGGGATTAATCATTGCCAGAATTGCCGAACTAACTAAGGCATCATAGATAACGACATCTGCACATTCCAACAAACCTTTGGCCTTCAAGGTAATTAGTCCTGGATCACCTGGCCCCGCACCTACTAAATAAACCTTTCCCAAATACTTGCTCTCCTGTTTCTCTGTGCGGTTCATTTATCTGTTAAATCCCAAATTAGCTCGGCTAATTCTGCACTTGCTCCCAGTGGCGATGCCAATTGGAAATTCACCGCAGAAAATTGTAATTTTAACTCCTCTATTGAAGTAGCGATCGCATCAGTTATTCCACCAGCGAATAAAAAGTATGGCAAAATTGCAATTTCCCGATAACCAGCAGTTACCAACTCTTTCACTCGTGATTCTAAACTAGGAGGCCCAGCCCAATAAGCAGCCACCGCTCCCAAACTCGCCGCCATTGCTTCCACAGTTTCTTGAGAACCTGGGCGACGGCTACCATGAGCTAACAGAATCCATGCTTCTGCTTTTGTCGCAGCTATTTGCTTGGCCAGCAATTTCTCTAAATTGGGATGAGAGCCTAAATATGGTTGCAACTCAATGATGATATCTTGACCAATAGCCTGTTGTGCTAGTGCTACTTCGGCGGGAATATCCGTCATCACATGCACTCCCGGCAGCAAAAATAGCGGTACAATTTTTAGGCGCTTATCGTTCTGAGGTAGTTTGCGATCATCACCAAAAGCGCTCTTAGCAAATTGTTGAATCTGCTCGTGTAAAGGCTGAGGACTCATTTCTAAAGCCGCTATACCAACCAAATGTTCCTTATTTAATGGGTTGAAGTTTTTTGGCAATTGATTACATACCAGCCCTGCTAGTTGCTGCATAGCAATTTCTGGGCGGCGATCGCGGCTTCCGTGAGATACTAAGAGATAGGCAAATGACATCGGCAAAAATTGAACTTTCTGTTACTATTCTTACTTAATATTAAGTTGGGGGGTAATAGATACCCTGGTAATTCTTGAAGAAGAATACTGAATGTTGGATTCTGACTTGTTCTTCAAATTCTCCCCCTTCTGCTTGACTTATTGTTCTTCAGCAGTGTAAGTATAAAATTGATCAAAAGCTCCCACCGTTTCAAATTTATAAGAAGGTATCCAAGAACTTATTTTTAAATCTGTACGGTAAACGCTAAAAATCACGTAATTTTGTCTTTCTGTAGTCCTGGCAATAATTTCTTGGATTTGCGGATTAGCCGAGTCAACCAACTTATCACAATTAAAACGGATTAAATTTTCTATAATATTCGTAGTACTTTTGCATACATCGGTTTTTAAATATTCTGACAACCTTTGCACTGCATATTTTTCATATTCAACCTGACTGGGATTGGTCTTCGCCATTGTCACACCCAAGGCGGCGAGTCCTGCTGCTGCTCCAGTATATGCAATGATGGTCAATGGTTTCATGTTTGCCAAGTTAAATTCGTAGTAAATCGTTAGATTCCAGAGACTCTAAATCAACTAAATCCGTTCCTTGAATAAAAACTCTTGATCGCTAGCCAAATTATTGCTATAATTCAAATTGTTGAATGGCGAGCGTAGCCAAGTGGTTAAGGCAGTGGTTTGTGGTACCACCATTCGTGGGTTCAATTCCCATCGTTCGCCCTATATAATTTCATAGCTATCCATATATTCCTAGAAAAGTGGGTTGTGGTTCTGAACTTTCATAAACATCACTTTAGCAAGAATCTGTCGTCTATAAGTTCATAGACTTGGAATGGTTACAAATCCACGATGATTAATTAGCTTATATTATCAAGAAGTTGATGTATATAAGCAAATCTACTTTCTAAATGAAAATTAGTATACAGCTTAAATATTTATCCCCCCAAAGATAGAATTTAAATTATTTTTTACCTATACTGATTATCTTTTACTAGCAATTTAATGTGAAGTTGCATATATCTTGATCCCCCTAAATCCCCCTTAAAAAGGGGGACTTTAAGAGACTTTTGCCCCCCTTTTTAAGGCTACGGTGTACACACATCTTGGTAATGAAGCGCAAACCCTGGATTTACCCCCCCCCTTAATCCCCCCTTGCAAAGGGGGGAAATATCCGGTTCTCCCCCAAGGCATCGGGGGAGTTAGAGGGGGTGAGATGGACTTGTGTGTACACTGTAGCTTTTTAAGGGGGGTTGGGGGGATCGAATTATATGCAGCTTCATAAAAAATTGGTATAAGCCTTTATTCGTATCAGTGGCACATTAGGGAACGCGAGTGCGTCTCATAGAGAAACCAAGTGCGGACAATTTGCGGCTCTCAAAAAAATGCTAATTATAACCAGAAATTATTAAGCTTTTCTAACAATCTTATATATAAATATTCTACTTAAAAATAAATTCGGTAATTATCCCCTTGCTATTGATATTTTAGATTACTTAAAAGTAAAAGTTAGTGCATTCAGGAGGGAGAAGGCAGGAGTCAGAAGTAACTTACGTTTAAAAGCGTGGGATTGAAGCAAGACAGGAGGCGAAATGCCTCGCCTAGGCGCTTTGTATCAAGACGCATAGCGCGAGATACAATTCTTCTTTTTAAGCTGGGTAATAACCCAGAACTAAAGTTTTCATTCATAATTCTTTCCTCCTACTCTCTGCCTCCTGACTTCTCTGATCAGCCCTGAAAGTGCTGGAGGGTTAATAAGTGATCAAACAGCAGCGATATGACTGGTTCAAAGCTGTGAAATTTTTCCGTAAACGAGAGTTACTAGTGCTGTTGCTAGGAATTTTCTTCTCAATCTCTGTAGTCCTACTCTGGCAGAGACTTTTAATCCAAACTCCGTGGTTATTAATACAAGTAGTATTTATTGCAGGCTTATTGATTTTTATCGCCTTGATATTATCAATCTATTGTGTCTTGGCAATGAAAGCAAGTAACCAAAAAATAACAGCAATAAATCAGGAATTAACTCACAGGATTTTTGAACAAAAACAGGTAGAAATTGCCCTCCGCACCAGTGAAAATCGTTTGCGGCAGTTGTTGGAAACTGTCAAAGTCATCCCTTGGGAATTAGACTTGAAGACTTGGCGATTTATTTATGTTGGGCCGCAAGCGGTTGAATTACTAAAATATCCGATCGCAGAGTGGTACGAGGAAAATTTTTGGGTTAATCATCTGCATCCACATGATAAGGAAAAGTCTATTCGTTTTTGTCAAGAAGCAACTGCTAAGTGCCAGAATCACGAATTAGAATACCGGATGTTAGCAGCCGACGGGCGAGTTATTTGGTTGCGAGATGTTGTTAGCGTAGTTCGGGAAGCAGGAACTCCTACTATGCTGAGAGGGTTTATGTTTGACATTACTGATTTGAAGTTGGTTGAAGAAACTTTGAGACTGAGGGAGAGGGCACTTGCTGCCACCAGTAATGGAATTATTATTGCCGATGCTAGACTCTCTTATACTCCGGTTATTTACGTCAACCACGCCTTTGAGCAAATAACAGGCTACAAAGCTACTGATGTGATTGGGCAAAACTGTCGATTTTTGCAACGCACAGATACCCAGCAATCAGCACTTAATGAATTGCGGTCATCTATTCAAGCTGGAACAAGTTGCAAAGTTGTTCTCCGCAACTATCGCAAAGATGGTACTTTATTCTGGAATGAATTGAGTATTTCTCCTATCCATGACGAAAATGGGAAGTTAAGCCACTTCATTGGCATTCAGACAGATATTAGCTTACGCAAGCAAGCTGAAGCCAGCCTGCGTCGGCAAGCCCTCACTTTTGAAAACATGCATGATGGCGTAATTATTACAGATTTAACCGGAAATATTGTTGACTGGAATCCTGCCGCTGAAAGTATGTTTGGCTATACCAAAGCCGAGGTTTTGGCTAAACATCCTAGTTTTTTGCATCAGCCAGAAGTCGCTGCAACATTAAGCACCAAAATTCTGCAAAAAATCAACCAGCAAGGACGCTGGTCAGGGGAAATACACTTTATTCGCAAAGATGGCAGTGAGGGAATTTGCGAAACAACCGTAATCTCTTTACAGGATGAACAGGGGGAAACTGTTGCCACAGTTGGCGTCAATCACGACATCACCGAAAACAAACGAGCTAAAGAGGCACTGCAACAGCAATTGCATCGCACCCTACTACTTGAACAAATTACTCAGGAAATTCGTCAAAGTCTTGATGCCAGTAAAATCTTTGAGACGGCTGCTACCCAAATTGGACAAGCATTTGGGGCTGAACGCTGTTTGATCCACTCTTACATTAGCGACCCCACGCCCCGAATTCCCCTAGTAGCAGAGTATAATATACTTCCTGGTTACTGCTCCATGTTGAAATTGGAAATTCCCATGACCAACAATCCTCATGCAGAGCAGATGATGGCACAAGAAATAGCGATCGCTTCTCCAAATGTGTATGTTGATCCTTTACTCCAGGCGGCTGAACCGATCTGCCGAGAAATTGGGTTGAAGTCTATGCTATCAATCCGCACTTCCTATCAAGGAAAACCCAATGGTGCGATCGGCTTACACCAATGCAGCTATTTTCGCCAGTGGACACAAGAGGAAATCGAATTACTAGAAGCAGTGGCGGCTCAACTGGGTATTGCTCTAGCACAAGCTCACTTACTGGAACAAGAAACACGCCGACGTGAAGAACTTACCTTGAAAAACTTTGCCTTGGAACGGGCAAAACGTCAAGCAGAAGCCGCGAATCGGGCAAAAAGTGAGTTTTTGGCGATGATGAGCCACGAAATTCGGACTCCAATGAATGCTGTTATTGCCATGACAGGTCTATTGCTGGATACTGAACTCACGCCTCAACAGCAAGATTTTGTAGAAACAGTTCGCAGTAGTGGAGATGCCTTACTCACCATCATCAACGACATTCTAGATTTCTCAAAAATTGAATCTGGCAAACTGGAATTAGAGGAACAGCCTTTTGATTTGAGAGCTTGTGTCGAGCAGGCTATTTCGCTATTAGCCCCGAAAGCTGCTCAAAAGGATATCGAGTTAGCTTACCTAATTCAGCCGCAAGTTCCGACTCAAATCATCGGCGATATGACACGTCTGCGCCAAGTCTTGATGAATCTTCTCAACAATGCCATTAAGTTCACTGAAAACGGAGAAGTGGTACTCTTTGTTGAATTAGGGACTGGGGATCGGGGATTAGGGACTGGGGATCGGGGATTAGGGACTGGGGATCGGGGATTAGGGACTGGGGATCGGGGATTAGGGACTGGGGGTAATGAGGAGGAAACTTCTTCCCAGTCCCCAATCCCCAGTACCCAGTCCCCAGTCCAAATTCAATTTGCCATCAAAGATACAGGTATTGGCATCGCACCAGAGAAGATAGAGCGGTTATTTCAACCCTTCGCTCAGGCTGATGTCTCCATGACTCGACGATATGGCGGCACAGGGCTAGGATTGGTCATCAGCAAGCGGCTCAGTAAGATGATGGGTGGCACTCTTTGGGTAGAAAGCCAGGGGTTTGTCGGTGGCAATCCTAGCCCTAGATGGGAAAATGGACAATTATCAAAAAAGCTGCTTTCTTCAACATCTCCTGATTCTTCCCCAGGTTCAATATTTTATTTCACCATTACTACCAAAGTAGCTGCTCAGTCAGAACAAGCTGAATTAAGCACTTCGCCAGGGCAGCTTGCATCCAAGCGGCTGTTGATTGTGGATGACAATTTCACCAATCGCCAAATTCTCAGATTGCAAGCTGAGTCTTGGAAAATGGAAACTTATACTGCCAAATCTGGTAAAGAAGCTTTAGCTGAACTTGCTAAGGGAACGCAGTTTGATATTGCCATTTTAGATATGCAGATGCCGGAAATGGATGGCATCACCCTAGCTCGTCAAATCCGCAAGCAATCTGGTTGTCAAAATCTACCTTTGGTGATTCTGACTTCTTTGGGTAGAGTAGAAACTTTTTCTGACTTTAATGATGTCCAGTTTGCTGCCTCTTTGAGCAAACCCATCAAACAGTCGCAACTCTACGATGTAATTACCCGTATTTTGGGTAATCAGCCGATCCAAGCCAGTATTTCTCATTCTCCCTTGGTTGACCGGCATTTAGCCCATCGATTGCCACTGCGGATTCTTTTGGCAGAGGATACGGTTGTCAATCAGAAAGTTGCTCTACTGATGCTTCAGAAAATGGGTTATGGGGCAGATGTCGTCACCAATGGGCTAGAAGTTCTCAAGGCTTTGCAAAAACAGCGCTATGACTTAGTGTTGATGGATGTCCACATGCCTGAAATGGATGGGTTAGAAGCAACTCGGAGAATCTGTCAAGAATGGGAAGTAGGTTTTCGTCCCCATATCATCGCCATAACTGCTAATGCAATGCGGGGCGATCGCGAAGTATGTCTTGCTGCTGGTATGGATGACTACCTGAGTAAACCTATTCAGCTGCAAGAATTGGGTCAGGCACTCAGCAAATGTCCACCTCAAAGAAGTTCTGAATTCACTTCCACAGAAACACAAGGGAAAGTGATGTCTTTAGAATTGCAACCTTCGCCAAATGTTCTACAGGAAGGGGAAAACCAGACATTAAAAAGTGCCACAATTGATGCCAAAGTTCTCCAATCGTTGCGGAATATGGTCAGAGGAGATCGTGTGGCATTTGCTGAACTAATTGAGTGTTATCTTACAGAAACACCGAGACTGGTGCAAGATATTAGCACAGCTATCACAACTCAGGATACCAAGACTATATGGAAAACAGCCCACAAACTAAAGTCCAGCAGTGCTTCTGTTGGAGCGATGGACTTAGCGCAGCTTTGCAAGGTGTTAGAAGTACAGGGACGCAGCAGTAACTTAGAAAACAGCCGAGAATTGCTCTCACAACTATACCAGGAATATGAACAAGTTAAAACTGCCTTACAAAAAGAACTTGCGAAGGAAGTACCATGAAAGCCAATGCTCAAGAAAGTCAATCTTTAGTTCTAATTGTTGATGATGAACCTTTTATCCGCTTGATATTGCGTCATTTCTTAGAGCGGGAAGGGTATAAAATAGCAGAAGCTCAAAATGGCATAGAGGCTTTAACCGCTTTTAAGCAACTGCACCCTGATATAGTACTCCTTGATGCCATAATGCCGGATATGGATGGGTTCGAGTGTTGCACTCAATTGGAGCTTCTTGATCGTAGCAAGCACACTCCAGTTTTAATGATTACAGGACTTGAAGATCAAGAGTCAGTTGACCGTGCATTTGAAGTGGGGGCAATGGATTATGTTACCAAACCGATTCACTGGCCAGTTTTGCGACAACGGGTAAAACGTTTGATTCAGCAATCTCAGTTACAGCAAAAACTGGAAGCCGTTAATCTGGAATTGCAGCGATTAGTTACTATCGATGGATTAACTCAAGTAGCTAACCGCCGACGCTTTGAAGAGTATTTTAACCAAGAGTGGCAGCGGATGAAACGGGAGCAACTGCCGCTCTCTTTGATTCTTTGCGATGTTGATTTCTTCAAATCATATAATGATACATACGGGCATCGGGTAGGCGATCGCTGTCTTCAGAAAATTGCTCAAGCCATCAAAGATATTATTAAACGTCCTGGAGACCTCCTTGCCCGTTATGGTGGGGAAGAATTTGCTGTGATCTTACCTAACACAGATACGGAGGGGGCGACTTATGTTGCTGATAAAATTTGTCATACTGTCCGAACACTAGCAATTCCTCATCAAAATTCCCAAGCTAGTCCTCATGTAACTATTAGTGTCGGGTTTACAACAGAAATTCCTCAGTCCGATTCTGACTTGGAAGAAATGATTGCAGTAGCGGATCGGGCGTTGTATCAAGCAAAGGCCGCAGGACGCGATCGCTTTGTGCAAGATATTCTACTACCCACAAGTCAAAATTCCCGCTAATGCACCAAAATTCACACATTTTCAGTTTATTTTCAACGTAACGGCTTGTATTATCGTCTGCTCATTTCTATGTCTTGAAAATGCAAACCCACTTTTAAATCATTCATCCAAGACGGATCAATTAGACGATCGTGTTGCAGCCGACCTACAACAATATCAGGATTAATATTGATGCGTTCTGCAAAATAAATCACATCATTTTTAGATTTAAGCTTCGCTAATTCCCCCTCATACTCAGGTGGGATCAAAAATTCCCGCGACCATTTATCTGCTTCGCTCTCCTGCTCCGATTTCAAACTTTCCCCACTATTCCATTCATCAAGAAAAATATTTTCCTTATCATGTAGCAAAATATGTGCTGCTTCATGGAAAAAATTAAACCAGAAGCGGTCATTGGTTTTACCGTAAAGCGAAAGTTGAATCAGCGCCTTATGCAGGTTTAACCACCGGGCAACACCACTAACGTGCGCTTTCTTGATTGATGGCACTAAAACAAGCACAACCCCTGCTTCCCAGCACAACTTTTGCATTTGTGGTTCAAACTCCTCTGGCGGTAACACCGTCAAAGTGCGAATTTCCCGCACAGCCTTTTCAAATTTTGGTTTATTGTATTTGGGACAATCTAGTTGTTCTGCTCTAATTTCCCCCAACCTTAACCAAGTGGAAATAGCCCCAACATCACTTTGCTCTTTGCGTGTCCGACGAAAAGCAACTTCCATACCTGCATAATAATTCTGCCAATCTTCCGGCGAGGCAACACCGAAAAATTGCAGTAACTTTTTTACCAAACTAGGTTTATTTTTATCAATTAAACGGCACTTAGGAATTACACCTTGATTCATCAATTCTTTAACTGGTAACTGATCTAACCAAGATGTCCACTCCTTTAAGCGGTTTTCTTCTTCTTTCTTTGCCAAAGCCGCACGATATTGAGCTTCACGATTGAGCCAAAATGCTGTTGTACTCCCTAAAACTCGTTCTAGCTTCAGGGCTGTTTCCTCGTTGATAGGTGCTTTGCCATTGATGAGTTGGCTGATATGTTTCGTAGTGTAGCCTAATCGCTCTGCTAACTGTACTTGTGTCCAATCACGTTCTTCTAATATATCAGCGATGGTATCACCGGGAGGAGATACCCAATCTGGAGTGAATGTTCGGGTTGTCTCAATCATGGTAATCTCCAATAAAAACAATACAAACAGCAGTAACTTTTGACCAATCAATGCTTCCATCCTCATTAAGGGGGATGGGGTCGTTATCTGGCTGAAATACAAGTCGTCTACCACCTTCTAGGTCTACTGCAAATTCACCTGTCCGATCTCCCTTTAAGGGATGGGGACGACCTGCAAATAATTCCTTGACACAGCTAACAGCTGCAAGGTCAGCTAATCGGGCTGTCAATTTCTTTGCACAGTTTTTACCCAATTTTTGTTTCGCTAAGTCTTGTTGTTGGCATAAGCTTTGCAGTTTGCGGTCAGCGAAGGTGATTTCCATGCGTTACTAGACTAATATAAGTTTACCAAAATGGTAAACAAATTTGTTATTTTTCTAGAAAATCTAGCATATCAACTAATCCGCAACGCCTAAAAATCTACCCCTCGTTTCAGTTCTACACCTTGATTGGCATAGTGTTTGTGGCAATAAACCTCGGAGTGGACGCTAGCCAGGTCGAAGTATGCGGGTGGATTTTGGCAGCGACCGGTGATAATGATTTCGGTATCGCGGGGTTTGCGGAGTAAAGCTTGAACAATGGGTTCAACAGGGAGTAGTTCTAAGTCAACGGTGGGATTGAGTTCATCGAGAATAATAGTTTTATACAACCCAGAGGCGATCGCAACTTTGGCGATTTCCCAACCCCGTTCGGCTTCTACATAGTCTAATTCTTGCCGGGAATTTCGCCAGACTATGGCATCTCCACCGCAGCGCTGATGATCCACCACTTCTGGATATGACTGCTGTAAGGCGGCGATCGCAGCGTCTTCTGTGTAGCCACTACCACCTTTAAGCCACTGCATAATTAACACACGGGTAGACCCAGGATGATTAATTCCCCTACCAATTGCCTGTAAGGCTTTGCCCAAAGCACTAGTAGACTTGCCCTTACCAGCACCAGTATAAATTTCAATCCCTTCAAGTAAAAGGGCTTTGGCTGTTGGGTGGTGATGAGGTTTCATTTCTGAGTGCAAATCTGCAATATCCAGCAACTTTTGCGGTGCGGCGCGTCCGGTGGCGATAATTTCCAACTCTTGGGGTTTGGATTTTAATGTCTTTACCACTTCATCCACTGGTAGCAAACCTAAATCCAGAACCGGGTTAATTTCATCCAAGACGACAACTGAATATAAACCGCTGGCGATCGCACCTTTGGCGACATCCCAACCCCGCATCGCTTCATCTCGGTCAAAAGTGGTAATTTCTTCTGGGCCAAAAAATTCGGCTCTCCCAGTGCGAACCTGGTCAATTAAATGGGGAAACCCGCGCTGCAAAGCTGCGATCGCCCCATCTTCGTCATAATCACGTTCTGGCCCTTTTAAAAACCGCAGTAGTAAAACGCGGTTAGAATTGCTAGGCGTATTTATCCCCAAACCAATGGAGCGCAAAACCACCCCTAAAGCCGCTTGGGACTTACCTTTACCCAAGCCATCATAGACGTGAATTTGACCAATGAGCCGTTCCTGACGCACTTGTGCCGTGCGAATACCGATACCGTTCCTTGTCATCTCTCGAAAAGCTATAACTATGGCAGTCTTTAATCTTACCTAACCTCTTGTACTCTCATCTTAGAAACTGCCCCTCTAGCGCATCCGTACATAATTAGCTTGATGTATTAAGAGTATCAATCACTGACTACTGGCACACCAGCATAGTAAAGGATAAGAACAATGCGATAATTTCCCCCATCACCCTCACTATCCCAGTTATACTCTCAACAGTTAACCCTTACCTTTGACCATTTATGCCTGAAAATTGGATGCTTCCCAGGATTTTTCCCATTGGTGGAATTCTGTTTGACTTTTTATTTGTACTGATTGCCATCCCCATCGAAGCGTATGTTTTGCATTTCCGACTAAAATTTGACAAAAAGTCCAGTACTTTTTATGCGATTTCTATCAATCTATTTTCTAGTGTAATTGGTTGGTTTATATTTTTTGTATCAGAACCAATGTTGCCAATTAATTTGAAATCAGAATTAATGAATTATATGTTTTTTAATAATTTTAAATCACCCAATACACAACCTTTAATTATTTTAACAGCCTGTATAATTTTCTTTACTACTTTTCTGATGAAATTTTTTATCCTAAAGGTTTTGCTACTATCATTATTAAATGAACCATTAGCTAAAAAAGAAGAGGAGCCGAAAACATCTCAGCGGCAGCGATGGCGTCGGTTTAGCAGCATTAAATTACAAAATACTAATTTAGTTACTACTATATTGATAGCCAATTCTCTGAGCTATACTGCGATAACCATTATTTTATTATTTCGCTCAAAATAGCAAGAATTTGCTTGTTTAATTCAGAGGAATATTAGTGATTTATTAATCAGGTGTGGGGAGAAAATGAATACGCTACTTAAAGATGTATTTGGTGTTTTTAAATTTGCTGAAGGGCTTTATGCGGGAATTAGAAAGGTATTAGTTCCACCCAAAGCTTATTCTTGGCAGACATTTATTTATATGAGTGTTTTTTCTTGGGTACTTTCATATTTTGCCACAGGTTATATCAAAGATATAATTGCATTTTTTGGTTGGTTATTTTTAATTGCCGGCACAGCTTGGTATACAACTGAAGATCCTTTAAGAGTTCCCGGTACTTTTATGCCAGTCGGGGCGGTAATCACTGGATTCTTAGTGAGTGTTTTTGCTTTTGGAAGTCAAGAGGATGTAATTACACCCAGAACAATCATTTTTTGGCCGACAATTTCAGCACTAATTACGGCAATACCAGAATTTATTGAAGGAACTGACACCGACGCTAAAGCTCGCATTCCTAAGCCAGAAGACCGTCAAAAAATCATAGTTTTGGTTGCTAGTAGTATGCTACTAAGTTGCTGGATTCAGTTTTATTTTGTAATGGATAATTGGTTACAACAATATCCCAGTTTGCAAGCAGATACTTTTCAACGTAGTACCTTTGTTGTCAGAACAGAAGAACAAGTAAAAATTCCCAAAAATGGCGTTGTAATTCTAGAGGAACTTCAACCAATAGTAGTAGAACAGATAGCTGAAACACCTTGGTCGGAAGTAGAGAAATGGTTGCTAGAAGCGAGACAGCGGGTAGGAGCTTTGGGTAGGGGAGTAATTCAAAAAAACCTAGCTAAGTATGAAGAGAAAGAACTATGGCGCGTTGAACCGCGTGTAGCTAATACTAAATCTGGATATATATTAGATTTACTCAGTATTTGGATAGGCCCAAGTTCTAACCCACGGGGATATTACTTGAAAAAATCTTGTCGCATTGAACCAGTTGCAGTAGGCAATAATTCAGAGAATAAGATTACAGTTGCAGAAATTGAATGCGATCGCGCCAGTAAGCTTATTGCTGGAACACCGCCTCCGCAGCAGTGAAGAAAGGGGCAGAGGGGCAGAGGAGCAGGGGAGTAGGGGGAAGAATAATAAAATTACTTTTTTACCCTCTGTCTCTTCCCAATGACAAATGACAAATTACCAATGACAAATGACAAATGACAAATGACTAACAACAGAATTTTTGTATTGGCAAAGAATGTATTTCAGGAAGTGGTACGCGATCGCATTCTATATATTATTGGTTTTTATGCCCTAATACTCGCCACTGCTTTCCGTGTCGTTCCTGAATTTGCAGCTACAGCTGAAGACAAAACGTTTTTAGACTTTGGGATGGCGGCGATGAATGCCATCGGGTTAATTATCACGATATTTATTGGTACAGGACTAGTTAACAAAGAAATCGAAAAACGCACTATCTTGGTGTTAATTGCTAAACCTGTTAGTCGCAGCGAAATTATCGTCGGCAAATACTTGGGTTTATCCGCAGTCCTAGCTGTACTTGTCGCCATGATGACAGCAATTTATCTGATATTTCTGCAATTTGGTAATATTCCTCATCCTACGGCGAGTATTCTAATTGCAGCCATTTTCTTATTTTTGCAGTTGTCATTAATCACCGCTGTGGCAATTACCTTCGGTGTTTTTACTGCTTCTCTGCTAGCAACTGTTTTAACCTTTGCAGTGTATTTAATCGGAAATATTACTCAAGATTTAGTACAACTTGGTCGTCTTAGCCGTAATCCTGGTATGGAACGTCTAACTCAAGGTTTGTTTCTCATCTTGCCAGATTTATCTCGATTAGATTTAAAAAATGATGCCGTTTATGGTCTGCAAGCACTACCTGACACCACTGCACTGATTACAAATGCTGGCTATGGCTTACTATATAGTGCCATGTTATTAGCGATCGCTATTCTGATCTTTTCAAAACGCGAATTTTAGCCCAATACGCTTGGGTTAAGGTTACTGATGTAGATAATTTGTCTTTGAAGACGCGATGAATCGCCATCTCTACAAGTGTTTTGGGCTTATCTGAACTGTATTGCCTTAAAAAGGGGGGAACCGGAGTCAAAGTCCCCCTTTTTAAGGCTACGGTGTACACACAAGTCAAAAGAAGATCAATTTCTCGTTGTTCTCTCGTTTATCTCGTTCCTATGCTCTGCATAGGAATGCCTGATTAGAGGCTCTGCCTAGGGTGTTGACTCTGTACCCTTTAGCCCGTAAGACTTCATGCAAAAAATGTGTCGCCTGTTTTTGACCTAAACTGCCTGTTTCAGGCAGTTTAGCCCGAAAAATGCACAAAGTCAACAGCCTAGGCTCTGCCTCTAGTCAGATATTGAGTCAGAGACTCAATGAATGCATTCCCAGTCGGAGACTGGGAACGAGGAAATGCTTATCAAGCTAGGTTTTTAGGACTTGTGTGTACACCGTAGCTTTTTAAGGGGAGCAAGTGGCGTGGATTTAGGGGGGATCTAAAACTTTAGATACCGACAAGAAGACTTTTCAAACATCCTCTTATAGCAAACAGAAAGTTCTTCCCTCCTAACAAATGACCAATGACAAATGACTAATAAATAACTATTTGAGGTTGCTCAATTGTGCCATCAGGCATAATTGTATCTCCGAACTTCGCATAAGTCAGATTTGTCTTCCAAAGATTTGCCTTACTCAAGTTTGCATTAGTTAAATTTGCCCATGTCAAATCTGCGCCAGTTAAGTTGGCCTGAGTCAAATTAGTTTCTAGTAATTTTGCTCCACACAGTTTTGCTCCTGTAAGATTTGCAAAACTTAAGTTAGCTTCAATCAGTGATGCTTCAATTAATTTGGCTTCACTTAAGTCTGCTTCTCTCAAATCCACATCACACAGAGAAGCACCCCAAAGATTACTACCTATAAATTTCACCCGCCATAAGAAAGTTCCGCACAAATTTGCTTGTGTTAAATCAGCATTAGTCAAATTGGCTTCACACAAAGATGCTTCATATAAATTAGCTTCACGTAAACTAGCTTGCATCAAATTTGCGCCACTTAAATTAGCACGAGTGAGAACACAGCCAGATAAATTTGCACCACGCAAATCCGCTCCGATAAAATTAATACCACTTAAATCAATTCCTTTCAGATCGATTCCACTCAAGTCACATCTACTGAAATCCCGGCGCTGAAAATATTTATTTGTGATTTGACTTAATATAAATTCCTGCTGTTGGGCATAATTTTTCATGGTATTCACCTCTGGGTGTAATTTATCTCAAAGGTCGAGTGTGATAGTTACCGTATATTGAGAGTACACCCGAAATGGATATCCGCTTAGTAAATAATCAAGAATAAATTGACAAAAAACCGCCAATCGCTTGAAAATACGCGTTTTTGGTGGTTTTTAAAACAAAAAATGCTGACATAAGTCATGAAATATTCATACAACAATGGTCATTTGTCATTTGTCATTTGTCATTAGTACTAATGATTTCGATTTACCTACGGGTTTTCATAAACAAAGTCTGGGGGTTAATTCCCCTAACTCTACAGTCAGCAGGTTTTGTGTTGGTGTTAAATCCCCATTAATTTGAACTTGACAGACTACTATTGCGCTTTTTGATTTACTTGTAACCAAATTTCTAAACTAGTAAGCAGCCACAACTTCACACCATAACGACTCCAAGTATCTCCTTGATAGTTTAACCAATTGCTAATTGGTAACTGGTTTAAATAAGGAGTGATAGCTGCATTCCGATTGAGCAATAAATCTCTGGCTTCTTGTTGCCAATATTTGCGAAATCCTAACTGCACTGGCACCATCATTCCACTTTTGGGACGATGAATAATTGTGTCTGGTAAAATATCTATGATCGCTTGTTTTAAAACCGCTTTCTCTTCCACTCCAGACAGCTTATACTCTGGAGGGATTTCCATGCTTAAGTCTACTACTCGTTGGTCAAATAAGGGAGAACGGCCTTGCAAAAGGGCTGCTTGAGTTAAGTTACTCACTTTTGTCAGAATTTGGTCAGCGCCTTTAAATTTGATGTTCATCGCCATCAAACAATTGAGATAACTAGCTTGGGAATATAAATCTTCTTTAAAAACCCAAGGTGCGGTTTGTACTGCTTGCCAAACTTCTGGTTTTAAAAGTTGCGGTAAATCAACAGCGCACTTTTGAAAGGAAATTAAATAAGCTTGTAATGCATCCTGATTGGTGACAGAACCATATAAACTATTAATTAACATTGGCTGATTTTTTGGCCCACCAAAACAGGGGTCGCCACCTTCACCATTTAAAACTACTTCTACGCTTTCTCTCGCCAATCGTCCCAGCAAAAGGTTGGGAACAGTCAGTGGGTCGCCAATGGGGTCATCTAAATAGGCCATTGTTTCCGGTAGACGTTCCCACATATCCTTAAAAGTAATTTCCAAAATGTGGTGCTGCGTCTGACAATGGGATGCAACGAGACTGGAAAATTCTAACTCATTGGGACATTCCGAACCAAAATGAATTGAGAAGGTGTGGACTGGTGCTTTGTGGAATTTTGCTACCAAAGCAGTGATACCGCTAGAGTCCAAACCACCCGAAAGAAAAACGCCGACGGGTTCATTTGCTGGTGGTAAATATTCTTGAACAACTTGGTTTAGGAGTTCTCGCAAGCGATCGCCATGCCATACTAAGGGTTGATCTATTGCTGTAATCTGTTCTTGAAGCTGCCAATAAGCTTGAACTTTGTAGTCGGGAAGTTCTAAAACGGTTCCAGGTCGCAATTCCCGCACCTGTTCCCAAAGGGTTCGTTCTCCTGGAATAAATGCACAACAAAGATAATCTCGTAACGCCACCAAATCTAAATCAGATGAACGATGGGGTGATAAAGTTCTTAGTTGAGGCGCAATCCAACGAACTGAACCAGTGGTAGTGTAATAGAGGGTACGAACACCGATGCGATCGCGAACCAACCTCAAAACCTGTTTTTCTCTATCCCAAATCACTAGGGCAAACATCCCCACAAGTAGCCGAAGACTTTCATTACCCCATCGTTCCCAAAGATTGGCCACCAGTTGCAGAGAACTTCCTTGAAAGCTATCCGGTTCAATTCCCAACTTTTGTAGCAACTGCACTTGGTTAGTTAACCAAACATCACCAACAACAACAAATCGTCCTCCAGAACTGATTGCTAATTTTTCCGTCAGAAATCCAGAATCCTTGCGTGGTAAAATTACAAAAATTTTTTCATCTCGCCAAGCTATATTTTCATAATTTTCATCAACTGTTCCCCACCCTACGCGCCAGGTTGGGTCAGTCTTGATGGATTCGATTTTAGGAGATTTACGGTGTTTAAACGCATCAAATAGCATGGGAAATTTTCAACGCATAATCAGTAATTTTAAGGTATTGCACAAACCTCTTTACTGAAAATAGCTGTAATTGCAGTATGAATCACTCTCATACTTTTTCCAACTTTTCCAACATGGAAGCAGATTCTATCCCTAAAACGATCGCACAAGCAAGTCAGCAAATGCGCTTAGGCTTTCGGCATTGTATTAGTCCAGGTGTGGTTTCAATCCCTAATAGGGATTTTAAGTAATTGCAATGGTCAGGGAGTCAATCATCACGATCGCAGGTTTAGTTTCAATCCCTAATAACTCAAGTTGCTAGTTACATACCAAGAAAGATGACATAGGGGTATAAAAACAATAAAATCCCTCCAGACAGAAAATTAGGAGGGAAATATGTTAAATGAAATAGTTACTAT